>JBIPNX010000276.1:0-3845 GCA_044378145.1 Flavobacteriales bacterium
GTTTAAACAATTGAATGCCTATTCCGGATTTCATTGAAAAAAAAATATTATTCCATTCTTGCAAGTCTTTTATATATTCATTGGGGAATAACTTACCAGTAAAAAAGGCTTCAATAAAAGTGAGCATATCGGTTGATGTTGAAACCATACCACCATCTGCGCCAAATGATGTCATCGCATTAGGAATATCAAGTTCGTTCGCTTTATAGTAAAGTGTTTTTGGTGTTTTGTCTGTCGTGTCTCTATACAGGTAGGTATTAGGTAAGTTTAGTGGTTTAATAATCAACTCATCGCAGTTAGTTGAAAAGGATTTGTTTGTTACAACTTCAATGATTTTGCCAAGCAGCTGAAAATTGGTATCAGAATAATTTGCTTTGCTTTTTGTGCCCGGAATAAAAAGTGGTTTAATTGCTTTTGTCCTTTCAATAGCTTGTTCAAAAGTCCAGAATTGGTCATTACCACTAACCAGTTCGTCTTCCAAACTTTTTCCATTTGGCCCCTTCCCTTGAAAATAATCTGCAAGACCTGATGTATGCGCTAATAAATGTTTGATAGTAATTGTATCTGAATAGTTATTACCCTTGTAAATATGTAAGCCATTAATAATCGATTTGTCCAAATAGTTATTGATTTTGTCTTCAAGTTTTAATTTACCTTCTTTTTTAAGTTGTAAAATAATGGCAGTTGTAAATAGTTTTGTTGTGCTTGCAATGAAGTAGGTTTGGTTAGTTGAAATATTACCTGAAGCCCCAAGCCAATTAAATCCGTCCTTTTTTATAGCGAATGAAGTTCCAAATACTTTTTTTTCGTCAATAGTTTTGTTAAGGACTGCTTGCAATAAATTTTGTTTTTCAGTCATATTATTAAACTCGTCAACTTGAATAAAAACTAACTTTTAAGCTGTGGGTATTAGTAATGTCAATAGTTTTTTATTTTCTCAAATCGCTTAGTTTAAATAAAATGTATGCCGCTATAAACGATTCTATGAAACTTAAAGGAATAGCATAAGGTAAAATAGCAAATGGAAGTACACCTAAGTTTCCAATTACTAACCACATAAATACAAAGCCTACAAACCAAGAAAGAAACGTGGTTTGTAACAGTGTGTATTTTTTGCTGAATATAAAAATAGCAATAGCGTAGCACAAAGACCATATGCCCCATACAGCTCCATTTATAGGTAGTTCTGGAAAAGTTAATCCTAAATCTTTGTAGTGTTCTGTCCAATAACTGTTTAATATAAACGTATTGCGAACAAACTCAGAGATACTAATCCACATTGTTGCAAGTAGAATCGGCATAACTGTTTTTTTAATTGTCTGCATATTGTTGAATTTATTGCGTTTCTTTTAGCATTGGGGCTAACGTTTTCTGGCTTTACCTTCGTACAGGGATTATTGGCATTAAATAGGCAACAGCCTCTAATTAATCCACGGCATACGCTTGTCTTCGGGTATGGCTTGCCTTAGCAAGGTGTACTTATTTATGCGCAGCTTTTTAGCGTTTACTATTACGCCATTGGTGCCTTTTACCAAAAGAAAAATAGGTCTGCCTGCGGCTTTAATGCTGTACTTATTGGTCTGGTGTTTTTTGTCGGTGCTAACGGCGTAGATGTATGCCTTGCGCCATGCTTTTTTACCATTGTCGATAGTAACTACATTCTCTATACCTGTTAATTGCAGCGGCGGAACGCCCATGCCATCAACCTGGAAAAAGTAATCCCACCCGGCTTTATCTTCGGGTAACATAACCCGCAGTGATGTTTTTATATGCGATGTGTCGCCCACAGTACCCGCCTGTAAACCCACCGTGGCTGTAAGTAAAAGAAATAGAATGGCAAGTGTCTTTTTCATGTAAATAATTTGTTTAACCGGCTACCCTAAACCGATAATATTAGTCATATTTCATTTCAAGGTTTATACGTATTCTATCCCAAAACTGGGGTGCGTAAACAAATACATCATCGCTTGTGTAGGCAATATTATCGTTGCCGGCATAAACCTGTATTAAATTATCGGTATTAAAAGATAGTGTTGCATACATGGTGAATTTTTCGCCTTTATCAGGCATTATTACTTTTTGTGTAGTAAACTTGCTGCTTCTAATTACAACCGTATTTGTATAATCCCAAAAGGGGAAACGATCCTCTTCGGCAAAAATAGTTCCATCGTTCATGTAAATGTAAGACGAGTCTGTTTGACCAAAGGCAACCATAAAGCCTGTAGGCATTGCATTTGCATTGCCATGTATGGCCCCGTATGAAAAATTTTTCATAGTAGAGGTTACAGATAGTGTGTTGTTTACAGTGTCGTGCAGAAATGTAGAACCCTGAAGTAAATTGCCATTACCATTGCCAACTATACTCAAATATTCAATAGGGATTTCAAAGCTGTGATTGAAATAATTCGGGGTAAAAGAAATGAATTTAAAATCCACTTCTTTTTGCTCAAAAAGGCCGTTCATAATATCAGTACTATGCAGTATTGGGCTAAATTCTATTTCTACTCCTCCTGAAAAATCTACATCAACATTCTGGTTTTCGATATAGGAAATCATGTGGCAGGCAGGGTCCATTTGTGTGTATATGTCTTGAAAAACAAACATACCTATCTGGGCCGATAAATGGTAGGGAGTAATGCTGGTAATGTAATTGCCAAAAATGGTGTGTAAGGTGTCGCTACCGCTTTTACTTGGTTTTTTATTAACGGCGGTATTAAATTTGGCCTTGTATATCATGTCGCCAAATTCTTTTTTACAGCCACTTGCCAGCAGTACCACTAGTATTAATCCGATTGTTTTTTTCATATTATCAGGTCTTGATAGTACAGAATGGTAGTTTTATTTGATTGTTTTAAACGGTTATTTTTTAGCATTAGTCATATTTCATTTCTAAGTTTATACGCACTTTATCCCAAAAATGGGGGCAATAAACAAATACATCATCGCTGGTGTATGGAACATTGTCGTTTCCGGCATAAACCTGAATTAAATTATCGGTGTTAAAGGATAATGTTGCAAACATGGTAAACGTTTCGCCTTTATCGGGCATTACAATTTTTTGAGTGCTAAACTTACTACTTCTTATTATGACCCTGTTATCGTCATCCCAAAACGGAAACCGCTCAGCTTCGGGTAAAGTAGTCCCATCATACATATAAATGTAAGTAGAATCTGTTTGCCCAAAAACAAACATAAAACCTGTAGGCATTGCATTAGCATTGCCGTGGATAGCCCCGTAAGAGAAATTTCTGGTACAATTAACGGTAATGGCATTGTTAACAGTGTCTACTTGAAATGTAGAGCCGTTGAGAAAATTATTGGTGTTGCTGTTATTGGCTGCATCTAAATATTCAATAGGGATTTGAAACTCGTGGTTGAATAATTCAGGGTCAAAATATATGTAACGAAAATCTACTTCCTTTTGCTCAAAAAGTCCATCTTTAATATCAGTGCCATGCAATGTTGGGTTAAATTCTATCTCTACCCCGCCAGAAAAATCCAAATTCATATTCTGGTTTTCGATATAGGCAATCATGTGGCAAGCCGGGTCGGTATGGTCATAAATATCCTGAAATATTAACATTCTGGCTTGGGCCGATAGATGGTAGGGAGTAATGCTGGTAATGTAATTGCCAAAAATGGTGTGTAACGTATCGCTACCGCTTTTACCTGGCTTTTTATTGGCGGCGGTATTAAATTTGGCCTTGTATATCATATTGCCAAATTCTTTTTACAACCACTGGCCATTAGCACCACTACCATTAATAGGGCTATTTTTTTCATAATTATTCAGGTATTATTACGGATATTAATTTACCGGCGTTATAAAACTTCATCTTTTAGCC
>JBIPNX010000277.1:0-3843 GCA_044378145.1 Flavobacteriales bacterium
TCCTGATTATAAGTATTACCAATACCTGCGCAATGCACGCCAGATAAAAGGTATACAGATGCGCATGCCTTACGAAATTGAGATTAACTAACAGGTTATAAACAATTTGGCATGATATTTGCTATTACATGGGCAATGAAAAAATTTGTACTCGTTATACTATTCGTTTTTAGCTTAAGCTTTGCTAATCAAAGCTTTGGAGCTAATGCCGGCACTGTTACGGTTCCAAAGGATTCAACCGAAGATTGCAATACCAGCTTTTTTTCATGGTCTACTATAGACCACATGGTTTGTTATGCTAAAGATTTTATCGGCATACCGTACCGCTATGGCTCTATGAACTTAAGCGCTTTTGATTGCTCTGGTTTTACCTCATACGTATTTAAGCAATTTGGTATGTTGTTGCCACGTTCGGCACGCGACCAGGCTTCTTTAGGCCATAAAATACACCAATGCGATGCCCGCAAAGGCGACCTTGTTTTCTTTAAAGGCCGCAGCACTTCATCATCTTTTGTTGGCCACGTAGGTATTGTTATTTCTGAGATAGGTGATAAACTAACCTTTATCCATGCTTCGGTACACAAAGGCATAACCATTGATACCATAGACCTGCGTTACTACAAAGACCGCTTTTTGTATGCTAAACGTTTATTTGATTTGTAAGATTATTCAACCGATATAGTTTAAAACAAAAGCCCTTTGATTATTCAGAGGGCTTTTGTTTTTGAAGATAAATTACTTCTGCTGTATTTCGTAAACGGCTATCCACCCGCCCTGGTAGCTGGTAGCCCAAAGGTGTTTACCATCGGGCGATACACTAACGCCCATAGGCTTAAATATATCTACTGAGCCAACCTCTTTAAAGGTTTTCATATCTACAATAGATATTTTGTTAGACTCGTGAACGGCGGCAAACATATACTTCTCGTCCGGCGTTAGGCAAATGGTACGCACCTGCGAGCCCAGACTTACTGACCGGGTAATCTTCTTCTTATAGATATCATACTCAATAGCCTTACCTGCACCGTTTTCTGATATATACAGCAGGCTGTCGTTTTTAGACAGTACTATATGGCGCGGGTTAGGGGTAATGTGCAGTTCCTTTACCTGCTTTAGGCTGTCAAGGTCTATAACGCTGATAGTGCCACCGCGCATATTACACACATAGGCTGTTTTAGAGTTTGATGTAATAGTAATACCCCGGGGGATATATGCTCCATTGCCCACTTTAATGTCTTTAATCTTCTTCAGGCTATCGGCAGTTACAACGCTTATACTACTGCTATGCCAGTTGGCTACAAGGGCCAGCTTACCATCGGGCGTAACTTTAATAACCTTTGGGGTGTGGCCTACAGGCACCTTAGGCATTTCTACGCGGTCTTTGCTTCCACCTTTGGGGTTCTTTACCGTTGCCATTTGCCCTTTGGTTTTAAAGCAAACCACGCTGCTATCGGTATGTGGCGAGTAAGGGTTATAGCGCACAATGCAAGCCCCGTTGTGGAACGATATCCATAGGTACTTTCCCCGTTCAGAAAAGTCACACTCAACCGGCTTTTCAGCAAAAGAGGGGATAGGCTTTTTCAAATCATAATCCCAGCCCGTGGCTTTGGTTTGGTCAAACTCTACCTTTTGGCGGATGTAAAAGCTATCGGCATCTATAATCCATATGTTGCAGCCTTCCAGGTTCATTACTGCAGCGTAGTTACTATCGGGCGACAGCTCTACCGACTTAGGTGCCTGTGCCCCTTCAATCTTTTTAACCAGCTTTAGGGAAACGGATTGGGCTGATAAAAAAAATGGCAGTAGTAGTATATATATGGTTAAACGCATCTTTTTTTATTTACTGAGAACTGGCAACCGTCAACTGGTTAGTCAAACGACTGGTTACTATTAGCCGATATCTTTAACATAGCCTCATACTCATCAGGGGTAAGGTCGTTAAAGTAGTAGTTGATGGGGTTTTGGTGCTCCCCGTTCTTCATTACCTCATAATGTAAGTGGGGCCCGGTAGATTTACCCGTATTGCCTACATAGCCAATAACCTCGCCGCGCTTAACCTTTTGGCCCGGGCGCACTTTGGTCCTGCTTAAGTGGCCATAAAGGGTCATATACCCATAGCCATGGTCTATACGTATGTGGTTGCCGTAGCCCGATGCCTGTGCATCGGCGCGTTGCACAACACCATCGCCGGTGGCATAAACCTCGGTACCAATAGGTGCTGCAAAGTCCATACCTGCGTGAAACTTGGGCATTTTATAAATAGGGTCGGTACGCCAGCCAAAGCCCGAAGCCATTTGCTTTAAGTCTTTGGTAGATACCGGTTGTATAGCCGGGATAGCCCCCAACATATTGGCTTTGTTTTGTACCAGCTTAAGAATCTCGTCGTACGATTTTGACTGTACCACAATCTGCTTTGAAAGAAAGTCAAGCTTTTGTGTAGTGCGAAGCATCAGTTCAGAGTTATCATAACCCTGCAGCATTGCGTAACGGTCAGACCCACCGTAACCTGCCCTGCGCACACCGGTTGGTATAGGCTCGGCCTCAAAAATAACCCGGTAAATATTATCGTCGCGCTTTTGTAAATCATCCAACACCATGAACGATTGGTCTATACGCTTATTTAAAATGTCGTATTGCAGTTTAAGCTGGTCAAGTTCGCGGCTAAGTTGCTTTTCTTTAGGCGATTCAAAGGTATTATAGGCAATAATCATGGTAATGGCGGCAAAAACCAAACCCGTGGCAAGGTACCAAAGCCCCTGTTTTATAATATCAGCAGGCCGCAAACGTACCTTTTCGTACGATAACGACTTGGTGTTAAAATAATATCTCTTTTTTGTAGACATATTGCCTGTTAGTTCAATGTTTACAAGGGTTTCAACCCTTATTGTATTGTCTTACCGTTAATTTTAGGCACATCAAATGCCTGTTATAACCACAAATTTAGCGAATTAGCTTATTTTTGCCAAGTTTACAATAAAAACCACAATGAAAGGAATTATTCTGGCGGGCGGTTCGGGTACACGTTTATACCCTATTACAATGGCTATCAGTAAGCAGTTAATGCCTATTTACGATAAGCCAATGATATATTACCCGCTATCGGTTTTAATGGCGGCAGGTATTAATGAAATATTGATAATCTCAACCCCGCACGATTTACCGGGCTTTAAGCGCCTGCTTGGCGATGGTAAAGAATTGGGCTGTAGCTTTAGCTATGCCGAACAGCATGTGCCAAACGGACTGGCACAGGCTTTTGTTATAGGCAAAGAGTTTATTGGTAACGATAAGGTAGCCCTTATTTTGGGCGATAATATATTTTACGGCACAGGGCTGGACCAGTTGCTTGTAGAGAATAACGACCCAACCGGCGGTATGGTATTCGCTTACCATGTGTCTGACCCTGAGCGCTATGGTGTTGTTGAGTTTGATGCCGATAAAAAAGCCATTTCCATTGAAGAAAAGCCTGAAAAACCAAAGTCGAATTACGCGGTACCGGGTTTGTATTTTTATGATAACAGTGTGGTTGAAGTTGCTGAAAACCTGCAACCCAGCCCACGCGGTGAATATGAGATTACTGATGTGAACAAGTACTACCTGAAGAACAATCTGCTTAAAGTAGGGGTTTTGGACAGGGGTACTGCCTGGTTAGACACCGGTACGTTTGCATCGTTAATGCAGGCATCTCAATTTGTGCAGGTGATAGAAGAGCGCCAGGGTCTTAAAATAGGCTGCATAGAAGAGGTTGCTTATAAGTCGGGGTTTATTAACGCAGCAGCGTTAGAAAAACTTGCCCAGCCGCTATTAAAGAGCGGTTATGGTAATTACCTTTTGAGTGTTTTAAAT
>JBIPNX010000471.1:0-3843 GCA_044378145.1 Flavobacteriales bacterium
GCTAACGATGATTGTGCAGGCGCAATAGTATTCCCAGCACTTGCTCCGGGCTGTACCAATGTTGATGTAAATACATTGGCTGCAACCCAATCTTTGGCTGGCTGCTCAGGTACTGCCGATGATGATGTTTGGTACCAATTTACAATGCCAATTGGTTATACCGCCTTGTCATACTCTATGACTGATATTAGCGGCAATAACGATAGGATTATAGAATTCTTTAGCAGCTCTTGCGGCGTAGGAGGCTTTAACTGTACTACTAATGAAACCGGTAACTTAACCGGGCTTACTGCAGGTGCTACTTATTGGTTAAGAACATATACTGCAGGTATCGGTGTTAGTTCAAACTTTACATTGTGTCTTGCTTTGCCTCCTGTTAATGACGATTGTGCAAATGCAATAGCATTCCCTGCCCTTGCCCCCGGCTGTACCAGTGTTGATGTAAGTACAGGTGCCGCAACAGCATCGCCTGCGGGTGCACCATGCACCGGCACTGCCGATGATGATGTTTGGTATTCTTTTGTACTATCATCGCCAAGTGTAGTGGGTTATTCTATGACTAACATATCGGGCAATACCGATAGGGTAATACAAATATTTAACGCTTGCGGTGGCACACAAGTTTGGTGTAGCACTAACGAGTCAGGCGTATTAACTTCTCAGCCCGCAGGTACATATTACGTAAGGGTATTTACAGCCGGTAGTGGTGTAAACTCAAACTTTGAACTTTGTATAGCCTTACCGCCTGCTAACGATAACGTTTGTAACGCAACCCTGCTATCAACACCCGAAATTTGTACTTCTACACAAGGTACCGTACAAATGGCTACCGCATCTGCAGGTAGTAATGGCATTGGTGCCGGTTGCGCTGGCAATGCCGATGACGATGTGTGGTATAAATTTGTTGCAGGCAGCACATCACATACCGTTACAGTTGACGGTTCTGTTGGATTTAATGCAGTAATACAAGCTTATACAGGCGCATGCCCAACACTGGCTGCTATGACCCCTATTACCTGTGGCGATGCAACAGGTGTTGGCGGCACAGAGGTTCTGGTATTAAAAGGATTAACCGTTGGTACCACATACCATGTGCGTGTTTACGATAAAGCAACAGGTGCATCAACATCTCCAACCTTTGATATTTGTATAACAGAAAACCCACTGGGTGTTCCTATTGCATACTATGATTTTGAAGATAACGCAGCCAGGAATACCATTACATCATTCCAGATTGTTGCAGAGGTTGGCACAAATTCAACTTCTTCGTTTGCCCGTTCAGGCGGTACATTCACCGGACAAACCGGCCCCGGCATTGACCTACACGCAGGTACAGGTGCAGGTACTGCAATTGTTGGCACACCAGCCGATGATCCAACGGCCACTACAAGCCCTGTTAGTTATTTAGACATACCATTAAATGCCTCAGGATTCCAAACCCTTTCAATCAGTTTCGACTTGTTCTGTAATCAGATAACAGGTACTCACCCTTATGTTGGTGTTAACTTTAGTACAAATGGCGGAGCCACATGGTCGTCATTAGTATTGCTAAATACTACTGTACCTAACGCATGGCAACTTTTAGACCCTGTAACATTACCGGCATCATGTAATGATAATGCCAACGTAAAAATCAGGATATATGGTTACAACGCATCGCTGTACAACCCAACCTTTGCAATAGATAACTTTACACTATATGCCGCATCTACGGCTGTTGGGGCCGGTACAAAAACACTGGTTAGTTTCCCTGTAGTATATACAGGTAAAAAATCTGGAAGCACCGGTGCTCAATATTCTTACGATAAATTTACCGCTAATGGTGCGGGCAGTATTGTTGCTTTAACAGCCAGCGATATTATACTGGACAATGCACTTATAGTAACCAACAGTGGTACATTTAACTTTGGTACCGGTGTTACTCCAAGGTACTTAACAAATGGAGGTGCTGCAACCTTTACTTTAGACCCAACCGGAACTTTAGGTATTACAGATGCTGCCGGTATTACATCTTCAGGAGCAACAGGCAATATCAGGAGTACAGGTGCGCGTGCTTACAGCACATCGGGCAACTATACCTATATGGATAATGCAGCCCAGGTAACCGGTAATGGTTTACCGGCTACTGTAAACAACCTAACTATAAATAATAGCGCTGGAGTTACCCTAACAGGCACCGGAGTTACTGTTAATGGTACATTAGCTTTAACAGCAGGTATATTAAGAACTGCAACATTTGCTACCGACAATATAATAATGGGCCCATCTGGTGTGGTAACCCAAACAGCCGGCTGGGTATATGGCAACTTGCGTAAACCGGTAGCAGCAGGTAACCCTGTGCGCAGCTTTGAAGTTGGCAACCTGGCTAATTATACTCCTGTAATCATGAGCTTTACAGCTGTAACAACACCGGGCAGTTATACCGTTAGGGCAATAACCCCATCGCACCCAAATATTGGCAGCTCTTGCTTAAGCAATACACAAAAAGTAAATGCTTATTACAAGCTGGTTAATGGAGGTGTTTCTCCGGCAAACTACAGTGCAGACTTTAGCTACACACCTGCTGAATTAGTTGGTGCTCCAACATTAGCTAACCTTGTTGTAGGTAAATACGACTTGGGTACATGGACCTATCCAACAGTATCGGGCACACCAACAAATACCAATACCATTATTTCTAATGGATCTGGAGATGGTGAATACCAAATTGCACAGGGTGTTGTGCCAAGTGTAACAATTGGAGTAAGCCCGGCGGGTAATACCTGCCCGGGTACATCGCTGCTGTTTACAGCAACACCAACAAATGGAGGCACACCTACCTATGAGTTTTTTGAGAATGGCGTATCTATGCAAAACAGTGCATCAAATACCTATTCATCTACAACTGTAACCAATGGCCAACTGGTAACTGTAGCTATGACCAGCAATGCCGGTTGTATTACAACCGCTACTGTTAGCGCTGTAACACCGGTTACGGTTAGCCGTTACCCTGCCCCTGTTTTATCAGCAACTGACCCTGCAGGTGTTTGTTCTCCTTCAACTGTAAGTTTAGTAGGTGTTGCTACCGATGCTAATGCAACAACAGGTACGTTTAGCTATTATGCAACATCTGCTGATGCACAGGCTGCAACTAATGCTATATCACCAACAATTTCAACTACAGGAACATATTTTATCAGGAAAACTACTACTACCGGCGGTTGTTTTGACATTGTTTCCGTTGATATTACAATTTTCAATGTTCCAAGCTTAACAATAACCAACCCACCGCCTACATGTATTGGCGGAACTGTTGATATAACAGTACCAGGTATAGCTAATGATGTAAATGGCGCTTCAGGAAGTTTTAGCTATTTCCCAACATTGGTAGATGCACAGAATAATACCAATGCATTAGCCGCGCCTGAAGGTATTGGTGTATCGGGTACATATTACATTAAGAAAACCACATTAGACGGTTGCTTTGATATTAAACCTGTAGTTGTTACCATACAAACCTGTGGAACGCTTACATGGGAAGGCGATATTAGCACAGATTGGCATATCCCCGGTAACTGGAATTTAAATTATGTGCCAACCACAACTGATAACGTAATAATACCAAACGTTGCTAATGACCCTGTTGTATCTACTGCTGATGGTAACTGCCAAAATGTGCAGATAAATGCAGGTGCTGTAATTACAGTTACTTCACCATACATTTTATTTGTTAAGGGAGATTGGAGCGGTGCCGCTAACATAGTATCAGGCACCGGTAAAACTACATTCTTTAGTTCTGTACCACAAACAATAACCGGCGGTGCAACATTTAGCACTTTAGTAATAGATAATACCAACGGTATT
>JBIPNX010000278.1:0-3840 GCA_044378145.1 Flavobacteriales bacterium
TAAACTTAACCGCAGAGCACGCAGGTTTTTTGCGCAAAGAACACAAAGGCCGGATTTTTCATTTTTAGTTTATCGTTTTTCATTCAAGGCTGTACGCCGCAGGGTTGTAGTAAAATTTAACATTTTTGCAATGTAAAACAGCATTGATTTAAGTGGCATAACAAGTAGTGTTTGTACCGATAGCTATCGGGATTACAAAGATACAACTACGGCTACCCCTTTGTCAACTAGAAAGAGGTAGCTGTGAACTTGTTATAATTTTGAAATTTGGGAATACATTTTACGAAAACACACTGTGTTATTGCTTAAAAACTCATTCAAAAATGATGGTCACGCCCTAAAGTAATTGCATAAAAGTATTGAGCTGGCTTTTTAATCAATTACTATTAATTTTTTCCGTGTTTCAATACTGCCCACTTTGGCTTCAACAATATAAGTTCCGTTTGCAAAATGGTGGTTAAGCTCGTAATAACCATTGGCCTGTAATTGGGTAATATCTACAGCATCTGTAAATAATTTCAAGCCCTGTAAGTCGTAAACCGAAACCTCCATAATGCCATTTTCAAACCCCGCCAACAACTTAATTTTTAAATTTTCGGCACTTTTAGGGTTAGGATATAAACTAATTACATCTGTTGCCTCGCCTTTAAAATTAACAGCTACTAAATTTGAATAAGTGAATTGCCCGTCGAAATCTGTTTGCTTTAAACGGTAGTAAGAATAGCCACTATAAGGAATTGCATCTATTGCATCATAATGTAAAATAGTATTGGAGTTGCCGGCGCCGGTTACTTCCATTACATTAGAAAATGTAATACCGTTGTTAGATTTTTCAATTGTAAAATAATCATTATTAATTTCTGTTGCAGTTGTCCAGCTTAGGGCAACATTATCGTTGTCTGCTTTTGCCTCAAAGTTTATTAGTTCAATTGGCAGCGGGTTATTAGCCATTTGCTCTTTTTCTGAACCAAAAGTAAACGGGCTGAATGATGTTAAACCACTTATTGTGGCAATAGAACCAGAGCCAGAACAAGAGCCACTTACAACCGCAGCTTCTTTTACCCACGAAGAGCCATTCCAATGTGCAATCCTCAGGTCATTACAATCAGTAATACCGCTGCCCGATGCATTTCCCCAGTATAGTCTTATACCAACTGCATCTGAACTACCTGTGCGCTCTAGCAACCAATGTTCTAATGTGCTTACTTTTTTTAGCGGGGCAGTTAGTGCCTGGTCGTTGCCGTAAGCGCTTCTAACATATTCAGCAGTAAAGTGTGTGCCCGCAGATGCCGGTGCTGTTATAGACACCCTCCCTAGGGTTCCATAATCGCCTACAGGAAAAGTAAATGCATCATTGCCAATTTTAGTCATAGGCCCATCTACAAAACTAGCGGAGCTTCCTTGTGAACTCGCTGCCCCATCGGCAATGGTAAGCGTGTTTGTAGGCGAGCTATACAAATAACCTGTGGTTAAATTTAAATATCCTGCTATAGTTACCGGCTGATTTAATGTAACGCCTGTTCCGCTGCTGTTATCAATTGTAAGATTATTGAAAGTAGTAGCAGACTCCCCATTAATACTTTGGGCAACGCTGCCCTGAAATACCACATCGCCGGTGCTTATAAAAGTTCCGCCTGTTTTTGTCCAGCCTGCACTATCGGTAATTGTAATTGTGTTGCCCCCATCGTTTAATATTCCGTTGGTTAATACAATGCCACCTGCTTGCAAATTACCTGCTAAGGTTGTAGCGCCCGACCCTGTGTAGCTTACTATACCTCCAACAGTCAGGTTTACAGAATTAATAAGTGTTGCTGATGTTTCTACATATAAATTATTGTTAATGGTAGTTACATCGGACATATCGTATGGGCGAGAGCCATTCAACTTTAAGTTGTAATAATCTGCCGCCTGTAAAGTTGCTGTATTGTTAGAGCTTTGATTAATGGTAACTGTGCCGCCTGTAAGCAAATAAGTACCTGTTAACTCAGGATATGTGCCATTGCCTGTGCGCTGTAGCTTTAATTCAGAAGTACCATTCATACTTAAATCTGCAGTGCCTGAAATAACATAAGTGCTTTCGTCAACTATAGCAGCATCTGTAATAGTAAGTAAGTCATTTACCGCAAAATTTGCTGCTGCAGTTTTAGTTCCGGCGTTACTACACATTAAATTATCATACGTAGTAGCTTTTATTGTTTGTGCGCCGCTACCATTATAGTTTACCGTATTGGATACTGCCGATGCTGTTAATGTTCCTGTAGAAAGCACCGTGCCTGCTGTATTTAAAACAGAGCCTGCTGCATTAACCCATGTTGAACTATTGTTGCCGCCTGTTAAATTTCCGCTAAGGGTTACTGTGCCGTTATTTGTTAACGTAATACCGTTGGCAAGGCTTACAACAGGTTCAATAGTTAATGCGGTGCCCGATAAAATAGATTTATCGGCAGTAGTAATGCTAAGTGTACCACTACCGCTGATTGTGCCTGTGCCGCTAATTGTTTTACCCGATGTACCGTTGAGCGTTGTTGTAGCTGAGCCTGTATTTAACGTACCATTAACTGTTAGATTATTATTTAATGTTAAAGCAGCATTCATTGTTAATGATGCGCCTACCGGTATACTTAATGCACCAACAATGCTCAGTGCGGCAGAACTTGTAGAGGCAGTAGTGCCTGTTATAAAAACTTCGTCCAGAGACCAGGTTCCTGCAGTTGGGGCTATTTTACCCGTGCCATTAAGGTATAGCTCGTTATTTACTGTAAGGTTTGCTGTACCATCCAATGTTGCACCGTTTTCAATAGTAATAAATTCTACCGTTTCTGCTATGTCTAGTGTCATTGTTTGCCCGGCACATATCATAACATAACTGGCGGCAGGTGGCACGCAAGAACAGCTTGCACCTGCACCGCCTGCAATGGTAGACCACGCTGTTGTGCTGCTCCAATTACCTGTAGCACCTCTTGAATAATAATAAGCTACAATAGGCGTAGCAATTTTTGCTTTTGTACCAGCTACAAAACTGTTAGAAAGTTGCGCAAGTGTTAAACCTGTTCTTTTTAATGTTGGCGTTGCCGGTGTACCGGTAGTTGTAGTATGTGTTCCCACAGCTGTGTTAACACCTCCTGTGTTTATCTGCAATCGTAAATCGCTAACAGCTCCTGCACTATTAAAACCACTGTAGGTAACATTTATTGTATACGTTCCGCCTGTTACACCCGATGTTGCAAGCACCGCACTTTGGTTAGAGACGCGTTGTATAGCTACACCACCCTCAGTATAGCTTACTTCGGTTACTGCACTGGAATTGTTATGTGTTGCCGTAACATAGCCTGCGCCCGTTGGGCTTACTGTAGATGTTATTGCAACAGGACGGTAACTTGTACCTGCACCAATAGGGAATAACCCATAAAGCCCATTTGCGCTGCTGCTTACTGCAGTAGATGCCAGCCAGTAACGTTTAAAAGTACCGCCATAGGCCGCTCCTGCACTACGGCTTAGTGTTGATGCTGCACCGTTGCCTAATTGCAGTGTATAGCCATTTAAATTGATGTTATGCCCACTCATTGCAAGTGAGTATGTAACCTGTACATCATTATACAATGTTAAGGTAGCCGAAGCCGTTGCTAATGTTAATCCATAAAAAGTTTCTCCACCTGTTTTGGTAATACTTTGTGTTGTTGCAGATGAACCGTTAAACGTAACAGTATAGGTTGATGGTACAAATGTCCCGTTATCAACCCATGTGTTTTGTAATGCTATTGCACCCGCAAGGGTAATGGTAGCGCCTGAGCCAATATTTAAATGCCCAAAACGTATTGCACCGGTTGGAGTTATAGTGCC
>JBIPNX010000279.1:0-3830 GCA_044378145.1 Flavobacteriales bacterium
GGTTCATTAAAAATAAGAGGGGTTTTATAAGTAGTTTGTACATTATGTTATGCTGCGTATTTTGGGCCTGCCTTTGCCGATGTTTCAATCATTTCTTCCAGCACGTTAACATCTACATTGCTTAACTTACTTATGTGGATACAACTACCCGATAGCTTATGTTTACCTAAACGTGTAAGGCAATCTTTAACCTCGGGAGTATAGCCGCTCATAAGGTACAAAGCCAGGCCTGCCTTGCGTGGCGCAAAGCCCATTATAAACCAGTCGCCGCCTTTACCTGTTGCTGCCGATTTGTATTGGTATTTTCCAAAGCCTACAATCTTGTCGCCCCACATTTTTGGTTTGGCGCCGGTAGCTTTGCTCATAAGTTTTACAAGGGTGTTGCTATCGGCTATAACTTTTTCATCACCTGTTGCGTTGATAAAGTCTGTTACAGAAGCATTGTTTTCTTGCGTTTTTAATTCGGCCATACTGAATAATGTATAGATTTACTACCTGCTTTTTACCTGCACAAAAATAGCATTAAACCCCTTAGCAATTTTGGAAATTTTACAGAAGATAAAACATGCGTGGCTGCTTTGTTGGCAGGGCTTTTTATCTTTCTGGCGCCGTAAGAAGCTACGCTACGGGGTAATCTTCGGCACGTTGCTGCTTATCTATTGGGCATCGCTACCACGGCAGTTGTTCGATAATCCTACGTCAACAGTTCTGGTAGATAGCGAAGGCAACCTGCTGGGCGCTATGATAGCTGAAGATGGCCAATGGCGTTTTCCTTATTCAGATAAAGTACCCGATAAGTTTGAGAAATGTATTATACAGTTTGAAGACCGCAACTTCTATAGCCACCCCGGGGTAAACCCATTAGCATTAGGACGCGCTACCTGGCAAAACATAACAAAGGGCCACAGGGTAAGCGGCGGCAGTACTATTACCATGCAGGTAATGCGTATTGCAAGGAAAAACAAGTCGCGCAACTTGTTTCAAAAACTGATAGAGATTGTCCTTTCTACCCGATTAGAAGTTGGTTATACCAAGCACGAAATTTTAGCGCTCTATGCATCACATGCGCCATTCGGTAGTAATGTGGTAGGTCTTGAAGCAGCGGCATGGCGCTACTTTGGCAGGCCTGCCAACAAACTTAGCTGGGCCGAAACGGCTATGCTGGCAGTGTTGCCTAATAGTCCATCGCTTATCTATCCCGGTAAGAATCAGATTAAGCTATTAAATAAACGTAACCGCTTGTTAGATCGTTTGGTTTTATCGGGAGATATTGATGCCCAAACCTGCGAGCTTGCCAAGCGGGAGCCTCTACCTGGAAAGCCATTCCCGCTGCCTAACAAAGCGCCGCACCTGATGCTGCGTGCTATTAAAGAGGGCCACAAAGGCGAGTATATAAAAACCTCTGTTCGTCCTAACCTGCAAGAGAATGTTACTGATGCAGTAGACAGGCAAATTAAAACCCTGATGGCTAATGGCATTTACAATGCATCGGCTGTTGTGGTTGATGTGGAAACGGGCAATGTATTGGCCTATGTAGGTAACACCAGCAAAGACATTTCCGGCGACCATAATAACTCGGTTGATGTTGCTGATGCGCCCCGCAGTACAGGCAGTATTCTTAAGCCATTGCTCTATTGTTCGATGATGAATGGGGGCGATATTGCCCCTTCGGCCTTAGTGCCCGATATACCAACCTCTATTGCAGGCTATACCCCTGAGAACTACAACCTGACATACGACGGAGCTGTGCCTGCGCAAAAAGCCCTTGCCCGTTCATTAAATATTCCGGCAGTAAAAATGCTGCAAACCTATGGTATAGATAAGTTCCACTTTATGCTAAAGCAACTGGGTATGACTACCCTCAACCGTCCGCCATCGTTTTACGGGCTGGCTTTGATACTGGGTGGGGCAGAGGGTAAGCTGTACGATTTGGTGGGCATTTATGCTTCTATGGCGCGTACACTAAACCATTACAACGCAAACAAAACGTATTACCAAAACGATTTACGCAGGCCCGAATATGTTGTGGCTGACGATAAAAAGAAGAAGAAAAAACCGGCTACGTCTAAACAACAATACTACTTAAATGCTTCGGCTATATGGCAAACGTTTGACGCTATGGTAGAGGTATCGCGTCCCGATGAAGACCAGGCGTGGACACTTTACTCCTCATCACGCAAAATAGCGTGGAAAACAGGTACCAGCTTTGGCAACCGCGATGGTTGGGCCATTGGGCTTACCCCTAAATATGTTGTAGGCGTGTGGGTGGGCAATGCTGATGGCGAGGGCCGCCCTAATCTTACCGGTGTTGGGGCTGCTGCACCTTTGTTGTTTGATATTTTTAATAAGCTTGATTACTCAGGCTTCTTCCCTAAGCCGTATTCAGATATGGTGCGTGTACCTGTTTGCCACCAGTCGGGTTTTAGGGCTTCTGCTATATGCAGCGATGTTGACAGTACCTGGATACCCAAAACATGCCAGCGCACTGCTGCCTGTCCATACCATAAACTGATACACTTAGATGTATCGGGCCGCTGGCAGGTTACTGCCGATTGTGAGCCTACCGAACAAATGGTGCACAAGCCCTGGTTTGTTTTACCACCGTCTATGGAGTGGTACTATAAGCAAAAGAACATGTTCTATGTGCCGCTGCCGGCATACCGCGAGGATTGTGAAAAGACACTCCATACCCGCAAAAACATGGACTTTATTTACCCTAAAGAGTTTACCAAAATATTTGTGCCTATAGAGATTGACGGCAAGCCGGGACGGGTAGTGTTTGAAGTAGCACACCGCAAGGCAGGAGCAACAGTTTACTGGCATTTAGATGATACCTATGTTGGCCAAACCACCGACTTCCACCAGATGGCATTTTACCCCACACAAGGCCTGCACACCCTAACCGCAGTAGATGAAAATGGGGAATCTATTAAAACCAGTTTTGAGGCGGTGAATAAATAGATAGTTAATTGTGAATTATGTTTTCCTAGCACCTACAACCTAGCACCTATCACCTAATAGAAAACTCTAACAACTTCTTTCCTTCAATATATCCTTCAAGCTTATCGCCAATTTTAACAGGGCCAACGCCTGCAGGGGTTCCGGTAAATATGAGGTCGCCTTTTTTTAGGGTAAAGAATTTAGATGCGTAAGCAATAATCTGGTTGAAATTATTGATGGTTAAGCCCGTGTTGCCTTGCTGAACGGTTTTGCCGTTTATATCAAGGTTAAAGTTGATGTTGCCCATATCGGGGTAATCATCAGCAGGTACTAAATCGCCCACAGCAGCAGAAAAATCAAAAGCTTTGGCTTTTTCCCACGGCAGGCCTTTGGCCTTTAGCTTTGCTTGCAAATCGCGGGCGGTAAAGTCAATACCAATGGATATAGCATCGAAATAGCGACGGGCAAATTTCTCGTCAATATGCTTACCTATCTTGTTTATGCGGAGTACAATTTCTGCCTCGTAGTGCAAGTCTTCTGTAAATTCAGGTATGTAGAAGTCCTGCCTGTTTTTGTTGAAGGCCGTATCGGGTTTAAGAAAAACCACGGGTTCGTCAGGCACCTCATTCTTAAGTTCTGCAATGTGGTCAACGTAATTGCGGCCTATGCAAATAATTTTCATTGTCCGGGTTGTTTAAACTTGCTTTCTAAGGCCTTCATTTTATTGGCCAGCATGCGTTCGCGTATTTCAGTAATCAGCTTTTTGGTAGATAGTGGAAAGTCGCCTTTCATCATCCAGTCGTAGTAACTGGGCTCTGCATCAAATACAGCCTCAACTGTTTTATTAAGGTGCTTACCAAAAGTGAAAACCTCTTCGCCTTTTTCGTTAT
>JBIPNX010000280.1:0-3809 GCA_044378145.1 Flavobacteriales bacterium
ACCTTCCATCATCCGCTTTTCCATATCGGGGCGCTTGGTTTTTCCTTTCAAATATTTTTCAATCATTAACGATGCAATAGGCGCTGCCCATGTAGCACCAAAGCCTGCATTCTCCACATACACCGCAATGGCAATTTTGGGGTTCTCTACGGGGCCAAAACATATAAAAATAGAGTGGTCTTTACCGTGGGGGTTTTGCGCCGTACCGGTTTTACCACCCAGCCTGACACTATCTATACGGGCTATGCGGCCGGTACCGTTTACCATAACATTCTCCATAGCATCAACCACAATATCAAAATACGCCTTGCGCACTTTGGTATAATGCTTCTCTCCAAACTTGGGGTTGTATTTACCAATAGGTTTATCTCCTACTTTTTTAATTGCATGAGGTAAATAATACCAACCACGGTTTGCCAGTGTTGCACAGTAATTAGCCATTTGCAGCGGGGTTACACCCATCTCGCCCTGGCCAATACCCAGTGAAATAACCGATAATGCTTTCCAACGGTTTTTACCGTACAGTTTGTTGTAATACTCAGCCGATGGTACGTTACCACGTAATTCGTTGGGTAAGTCTGACGGAAGTTTAGCACCAAAACCAAAGCTCATGATATAATCGCGCCACGTGCGGTAGCCCGCTTCCGATGGCTTGTAATGCTCCACTATACTGCGGAAAACGTTACAATAATATGCGTTGCACGATGTGGTGATAGAGAATTTTAAATCGACAGGGCTGGCGTGCGCGTGGCAACCCACATGTACACCGCCTGCGCTAAAACCACGGTTACAGCTGTAGCGTGTTTCGGGGGTTACAACCCCAACCTCTTGCCCTACCAAAGCATTGGCAATTTTAAATGTAGAACCCGGAGGGTATGATGCCATGAGTGCACGGTTAAATAATGGCTTCATGGTATCGCGCAGCAGCACTACATAATTCTTAGAACGTTCGTGGCCTACTAATAAGTTAGGGTCGTATGTAGGGCTCGAAACAAGGGCGAGGATTTCTCCTGTCCCCGGTTCTATTGCCACAATAGAACCTATTTTATTCTTCATTAGCTTCTCTCCATACTCTTGTAAGTCAAGGTCTATGCTCGATGTTAAATCCACCCCGGCAATACCAAGTGTATCAAAACGGCCATTGGCAAAGGCTGCACGTTCGCGGTTAAATACGTCTTTCTCTACGTGCCTAACACCACGTATACCTCGCAGCGGTACTTCGTACGATTTTTCTATACCACTCAAGCCGATGTAATCGCCCATTTGGTAGTACGAGCTGTCTTCAACAATTCTTTCGTTTACCTCGCCAACATAACCCAGTAAGTGGGCCCCTACATTTTTAGGGTAGTTGCGTATGGTGCGCGACTGTACATAAAAACCCTGAAAGTCATACAGTTTTTCCTGCAAAGCAGCGTATGCCTTACCCGATAATTGCCCCTCGAACACCGCAGGCTGGTACCACGGGTGTTTTTGCTTTTTAAGTTTGGTAAACCTGTCTTTAAAGCCCTGCTTATCTATATTGATAAGGCGGCAAAGCTCCATGGTATCGCAATCTTTTACCTGATTGGGAATTACCATAAGGTCGTAAGCGGCCTGGTTGGCAACCAGCAGCTTGCCGGTACGGTCGTAAATAACGCCGCGCGGCGGATAATCAACAATACGGCGTATGGCATTGTTAACCGCCATAATTTTGTACTTATCGTCAACAATCTGGATATAAAAAAGCCTGCCTATATATGTTAAACATATAGCCACAACTATACCCGCAATCAGGTACTGACGTGATGAAAGCTGCTTCATTGAGTTGATTTTCCTTTAGAGAAAAACTGCTGACTTATAAATATCAAAATTAGTGTAAACAGGGTGCTTGCAAAAATTTTAAGCAACATGCGGGGAAATTCGTCAAAGCGGAAAAACTCTAAAAAGAAAAGCACAAAATGGTGTACAAAAACCAATATGCCTGAGTAAAGCAAATATTTGGGTAAGCCCAGGTAACCAAGGGTAGGTTTAAAGTAAAACTCAAAACCCTCACGTGGAGAAATAAGCCTGATTATAGCCGGACGTAACAAACCCATCCACAAACAAGCTGTTGTATGCATGCCCAACGTATCAGAAAAAACATCCATAGTAAGCCCGGTAATAAAAGCGAGCAGCAATACCATGGCACGCGGGGTTTCTATAGGTAATGCCAGTATAAACAGTACGTACAGGTAGGGGTTTAAAAAGCCTGAAATCTCTACCTGGTTAAGCACCAGAATCTGGAGGCCCAACAACACAATAAAGCGCAGAATATTAAAAACTATCTCAATGCCCATTGTCGTCGTCTTTTTCTACTTCTTTAATTGTCTTCTCTTCCAAACTGTCGCGCTCAGAGCGTGTCACATCTTTTATCACGTATACGTATGATAAGGTTGTGAAGTTGGTAGACAGCTTAACTTTGATGTTGTGGAATGAGTCGTTTGGTTTTTCGTCCATCGATTCAACAACCCCCACCATAATATCTTCCGGAAAAATATCAGAATAGCTGGTGGTAACAATAGTGTCGCCCTTTGCTAGCTTAACGTACGATGGTATGTCTTTCAAGTAACCAAAATCAGGGTTGCCGCCTTCCCATACCAGCGAACCAAAGTAGCCGTTCTTCCTTATCTTGGCGCTCACCTTAACCGCTTTATGCAGGAACGATAGTACCGTTGCGTAATTAGCCGATACATCTTTCACCACACCCACAATTCCGTTGGGCGATATAACACCCATTTTAGGTTGAATACCCTGCAGGCTGCCTTTGTTCAGTGTGATGTAGTTGTTACGTCGGTTGGTAGAGTTATTAATAACCTTAGCGTTGGTATACGAATATTTTTGGGCAAAAATAGTATCGTTCTTAATGAAGAATTTCTTGTCAGTTATTTCGTAAGCCGTTGGAAGCTGTGCACGCAGGCGGGCATTTTCTTCAGCTAAATCAGCATTAGCACTTTTCAGGGTAAAATAATCGGTAATTTCTGATTGTGTTTCGTACACCTTGCCAGAAACCGCGTTGGCCGAATTGAAATACGAAGCCCCATGGTAGCTATTGTTGCTAAACAGCAATACCAGGGCACCAATTTGTAGAAACAAAAAGAGAATAAAAAACCACGAGCGTATTAAAAAATTAATGAGGTTCTTCATTCTCTTTCCCTTGCTATAACAGGCTTAGCGCCTTACTATTTAATAAGGAATTGGAAATTGTCGATATTTTTAAGGGCAATGCCGGTACCACGTGCAACGGCACGAAGTGGGTCTTCTGCCACGTGTACAGGCAGTTTGGTGCGCATAGAAATACGTTTGTCTAACCCGCGAAGCAACGAACCACCACCGGCCATGTAAATACCTACACGGTAAATATCGGCAGAAAGCTCGGGTGGGGTCATTTCAAGAGCTGAAAGGATAGCCGCTTCGATTTTAGAGATAGACTTGTCTAAGGCATGGGCAATTTCCTGATACGAAACATAAATTTCTTTCGGGATACCCGTCATAAGGTCGCGACCGTGAACTGCGTAATCGGGTGGCGGGTTGTCAATCTCGGTCATAGCCGCACCCACGTTTATTTTAATTTGCTCTGCAGAACGTTCACCAATTAAGATGTTGTGCTGGCGGCGCATGTATTCTTCAATATCGGCGGTAAACTCATCACCCGCAACGCGGATAGACTTATCACATACAATACCACCAAGTGCAATAACAGCAATCTCAGAAGTACCGCCGCCAATGTCAATAATCATGTTACCTACAGGCTCGGTTACGTCTATACCCATACCAATAGCAGCAGCCATAGG
>JBIPNX010000281.1:0-3802 GCA_044378145.1 Flavobacteriales bacterium
GCGCACCCGCAGGCACGACGACCCTATGGGTACGTTGCTGGTTATTGAAGGGTTTGAGTTTAAATACCAGGAGCCCGTTAGCACCCCACCCGGAACTAACATACAGGTAAAAAATCTTTTCTTTAACGTACCTGCCCGCCGCAACTTTTTAAAAAGCGACCCGGTAGAGATTAAGCATATTATTGAGGAATTTCTGCGTGTGGCATTAGCTAACCCCGGCATTTCGCTTAGCATGTTCAGCAATGGTAACGAGGTGTACAAACTGCCCGGTGGAACGCTGATAACACGCCTTACTTCTATCTTCGGCAATAAGTATAACGAGAAGGTAGTTAAGATTGAAGAGAGTACCGATATTGTTACCATACAGGGCTACATTGGCAAGCCCGAACATGCCCGCAAAACCCGTGGCGAGCAATACATGTTTGTGAACAAGCGTTTTATCCGCAGTCCGTTTTTGCAGCATGCGGTACAAACTGCCTACAACGAGTTAATAACCAAAGAAAGCTACCCTGCTTACTTTATCTATTTTGATATTGACCCTACGCGGATTGACATCAACATACACCCTACCAAAACGGAGATTAAGTTTGACGATGAAAAGGCTATTTATGCTTACCTGCGCGCTGCGGTTAAAAACGCGTTGGGCAAGTTCAGCCTTACCCCATCGTTAGACTTTGAGCAGGAAATGGGCTTTAACATTCCGCACCGCCGTAAAGACGAAGAAGTTAAACATCCTACCATTACTGTTAATCCCAACTACAATCCGTTTGATAAAGAAAACCAACGCGATTTTCAGCTTAAAGAAAGGATAAACAAACAGAATTGGGAAACGCTGTACCCCAGCCGCCATGCCGACAATCAGCTGGAGCTGCAAAACCTGCAAGCCAAGCCCGACGAGCCTGAAGAACGCAATGTAGAAATGCCTCAGCGTACTTTAATGCAGTTGCATAAAACCTACATTGTTACGGCCATAAAATCGGGGTTGATGCTGGTACACCAACAATATGCTCACGAGCGTGTTTTGTATGAGCATTTTTTGGAAAAACTGGATACCCGCGATGCTGTTATGCAACAGTCATTATTTCCCCAACAAATAGAATTGCCTGCGGCCGATGCCGAGGTGCTGCGCCATTTAGCTGATGAGCTTAAGTATTTAGGTTTTGATGTGAGTGATATGGGAGGCAATGCCTTTGCTTTTTATGGTTACCCCGCAGAGTTTACTCCGGGCCGCTTAAAAGAAACAGTAGAAACGCTTATCAATACCTATAACCATAACGAGCAGGATTTAAAACTGGATTTGAAAGATAACCTGGCCCGCTCGCTGGCACGTGGCATGGCTATTAAAGGTGGTAAAGTATTGGGGCAGGAAGAAATGCAGGGACTTATTGATAACCTTTTTGCATGCAGTGTACCGTACCTTTCGCCATCGGGTAAAGAAACCATTATTACCATTACCGCCGACGAACTTGAAAAACGCTTTAGCCAACAAAAGTAATGAGTGAATTTAACCAATACCGCCCCCAGAGTAACTTTGGAATACCCATGGTGGTAAAGAACCTGCTTATCATTAACGTGCTGTTTTTTGCAGCTTCGCAGCTAAGCACCAATATAGATTTTTACCAGCTTTTTGGCTTGCATTTTCCAACGGCACCCAACTTTAAAGTTTGGCAGCCCATTACATATATGTTTATGCATGGCGATGTTATGCACATCTTTTTTAATATGTTCGGACTGTTTATGTTTGGCAGCACATTAGAAAAACACTGGGGTCCAAAACGCTTTTTAATTTATTACATGGTAACCGGCATTGGCGCTGCCATTGTACATTTTACCGTGTTTTACTTTGTATCAATGCCAAGGTTTGAGAATGAACTAAACATACTGGCTGCACAAGGTTATGCTATACCTGATTCTTTATGGGATGAGTTTTTAAACGGCAATTTAGTGGTAGGTGCATCGGGCGCTATATTCGGTTTGCTACTGGCATTTGGTATGCTGTTCCCCAATACTGAGTTAATGATGTTGTTTTTCCCCGTTCCAATCAAAGCCAAGTATTTTGTTATTGGCTATGGTTTAATAGAGCTATTCTCAGGCGTACGCGCTGCCGAAGGCGATAACGTTGCCCACTTTGCCCACCTGGGTGGCATGTTATTTGGATTTATTTTGATAAAATACTGGAACAAAACAATGCGTAACCGTTTTTATTAGAGAGGAGTATACATAGTTAGTTATGTCGATTATTAAAGATGCTAAAATAAGTTTCCGTTCAGGCAACACAGTAGTGCAGCTCATTGTAATAAATGTAGTTGTGTTTTTGGCTGTGCTTGCAGTAAGGCTAACCTTATTAGCGGCACATGGGCGCGTGGCATACGCTGCACCTTTTAACGAGTTTATTAGCTGGTTTGCCATGCCCTATAATTGGTATGAACTGGTTACCCACCCTTATACACTGGTAACGCATTTCTTTTTACATGCCGACCCTTTTCACCTTTTGTTTAATATGCTGGCCATGTATTGGTTTGGCATTATTTTAAGCGATTTAGGAGGCGCACGACGTGTATGGCCTGCCTACATTTACGGGGCGTTAACCGGTGCTGTATTTTCATTTGCATCGTGGTATTTGCTGCCTAATTTATACGAGATTAGGCCCGATTATATGTTGGGAGCAAGCGCCGGTGTTATGGCTATTTTATTAGCTGCAGCTACCCTGGCTCCCGACTACAAACTACACCTTCTGTTTTTTGGTGCAGTAAGCATTAAATACATCGCCTTTGCTTATGTTGTTCTTGACCTTGCCTTTTTAAGCAGCTCTAACACCGGAGGTCATTTAGCACATATTGGCGGCGCGTTATTCGGCTGGTTTTATATTACTATGTTACGACGTGGCTTTGATTTGTCAGCCGCCTTTAACAGGGCATTAGACGGTATTAAAAACTTCTTCGACAATAAGCCCCAACCAAAGGTGCGTGTTACCTACCGCAGGCCCAATGCTAATACCGATTTTAACGCATTATCTAACAGCGAGCGCCAACGCAGGATAGACGAAATACTTGATAAGATTTCTAAATCGGGGTACGATTCTCTCTCTAAAGAGGAAAAAGAAATCCTCTTCAAAGCGTCTAAAGACTAGCGCCTACGGCGCTATCCCATAAGTAAAAACACCGTCGGTTTCTTATGCAGGTCGGGCTTTTCTTTTGCCCATTGTATCAGCGTTTTCGTTTTAATAAATTCATCTTCAGCCGTTACATTACACGCTATGCATAGCAACGTTTGCGCATGACAGCTTTCTATTATCGCATCCAATAATTGATTATTACGATAAGGTGCCTCTATGAACAACTGCGTTTGCTTGTGTTGTATTGATAGTTTTTCAATGGCTTTTAATTTACCCGCACGGTTTGTTTTATCTATTGGCAGGTATCCATGAAACGTAAAACTTTGCCCGCTTAACCCCGAAGCCATCAACGACATTAACAACGATGATGGGCCAATCATAGGTTTAACAGCAATGTTCATTTTATGGGCAATGGTTACCACCTCGGCACCCGGGTCGGCAACAGATGGGCAACCCGCTTCGCTCATCAACCCTATACTCTTACCCTGTTTTGCAGGGGCCAGGTAGGTTTGTATATCTTTCAGTTCAGCATGCTTATCAATAAGCTTCATGCTAACCTCATCAAAGCTTTGGGTGTAGCCTGCCTTGCGTAAAAAGCGGCGCGCGGTGCGCTCATTCTCTACCACAAAATGGGTAAGGCTATTCAGCAGTTCAACATCACCAGGGTTTAGCCATGTTACCGGGCCA
>JBIPNX010000282.1:0-3800 GCA_044378145.1 Flavobacteriales bacterium
GACTTTGGAGGCATAACCCCTAAAATTAAGTACGAAGACCTTATTTATGTTGCCGTGCGCGATACCGAACCGCAGGAAGATTACCTTATCAAGAAGCATAAAATTAAGTCGTACAACGTAACTGAGCTCCGCAAAAAGGGTGTTGACCGTATTGCCCACGAGATTTTGAATAAGCTGGAAGATTGCGACCATATCTATATATCGTTTGATATTGATTGCCTTGACCCGACAATTTCTAAAGGCACAGGCACCCGTGCCCCGGGAGGGTTAGATGAACGTGAGGCAGGTAACCTTTTACTCCGCCTTGTGCGCGACAGCAAAGTGGTTTGTTTTGAGATGGTGGAGATTAACCCTACCCTTGACGATGAAAACCGCACGGCCGAGCATGCGTTCGAAATACTGTCTAAAGTAACTAATCAGATTACGCACGAGTTGTAGTCAATTAACGAATTAGATAATAAGCGAATTAGCGAATGTGCCTGTTCAACTACTATGATGTTACTTCAGCTTATATTCTTCCTGTTTGTGTTTCTGCTGATAACACTTATCTCGGCTGGATTAGGTAGTGATAAAGGTAAAAGTATACCCAAATCGATAGTTAAAGGCTGGTCTATTTTTGGCGGTTTAATAGCACTGCTTGTGGCTTTTGCTTTAATCAGGGAGTACTTTACGGGTAAAATGCACGTAGATAAAGGCGATATATACGGTAGCTACGTTATAGACCGTGATAAGTTTCCCGGTAAGAATGCAGACTGGCAATACGAACGTTTCCGCTTTGAAATCATAGAGCCTGATGTGTTTAAGTTTCATAAAACCTACGACGGTAAAATAACCAAAACCTATACTGGGAAAGTAGAATTTACACTGGATAACAGGCCGCATATAATACTTCATATGCAATACCCCGATGGCGATACCTGCCATGTGCTTAGGGAAAACCCAACCCTTTACCGCGAGCCGTTCTCGTTTTACTATGTGTTTGAGTCGCCCCTATTTGGCAATATGTTCTTTACAAAGGGGAAGTACGAGCAGAGGCAGTAGATTATTTATCTTTTAATTAGCTAATTTCTCTCCTCTCTCCTCGCACCCCTCTCCTCTAAAAATATTATCTTTGCGCCCTTATGATGACTGCCAACGAAATACGTAAAACGTTTTTAGATTTTTTTGCTTCCAAAGGCCACCAGATTGTGCCTTCGGCGCCAATGATTGTAAAGAACGACCCTACCCTGATGTTTATCAACAGCGGTATGGCCCCGTTTAAAGATATATTTTTGGGTGTTTCGCCCATAAAATACCCCCGCATTGCCGATACCCAAAAGTGTTTGCGCGTTAGCGGCAAGCACAACGATTTGGAAGAAGTAGGTGTTGATACCTACCATCATACCATGTTCGAGATGCTGGGTAACTGGAGCTTTGGCGATTACTTTAAGCCCGAAGCCATTGCATGGGCATGGGAACTGCTTACCGATGTTTACAAGATTGACAAAAGCCGCATGTATGTTACCGTTTTTGAGGGTGATGCATCGGAAAACCTTGCCTTTGACCAGGAAGCTTTTGACCATTGGAAAAAGTTTATTGCCGAAGACCGTATTCTTCGCGGTAACAAAAAAGATAATTTCTGGGAAATGGGCGACCAGGGTCCTTGCGGGCCTTGTTCTGAGATTCATGTGGATACCCGCACCGACGAGGAACGAGCCAAAGTTGACGGCAAAGACCTGGTAAATATGGGTCACCCACAGGTTATCGAAATTTGGAACCTGGTGTTTATGGAGTTTAACCGCAAAGCCAATGGCTCGCTGGAGAAACTGCCTGCACAGCACGTAGATACCGGTATGGGTTTTGAGCGTCTTTGCGTTGTTTTACAAGGCAAACAAAGCAATTACGATACGGATGTGTTCACTCCCCTTTTAAACCACTTAGAGCGTATCTCGTTGGTTAAGTACGGTACTGATGAGCAAATAAACATTGCCATGCGCGTGTGTGCCGACCATATCCGCACCATTTCATTCGCTATTGCCGATGGGCAGCTGCCAAGCAATAATAAAGCAGGTTATGTTATCCGCCGCATTTTACGCCGCGCGGTACGTTACTATTATACTTTCCTAAAGATTGACGAGCCTGCATTGTACCGTTTGGTTGCTACGTTGGCCGACCAAATGAGCGGTACTTTCCCTGAGCTTAAAGCCCAACAGGACTTAATTGAGAAGGTTATTAAGGAAGAGGAAACTGCTTTCCTTCGCACCCTAGGTAACGGTATAAAGCGTTTTGAAGATTACGTTGCTACCATGAAGGGCGACACCATTGACGGGCAGTTTGCTTTTGAGGTGTTCGATACGTTTGGCTTCCCAATCGACTTAACCCAACTATTGGCCCGCGAAAAGAATTTGCAGGTTGATATGGAAGAGTTTAACCGTTGCCTTGACGAGCAGAAAAACCGCTCGCGCGCAGCTACGGCTGTTGATACCGGCGACTGGGTTGTTCTGGAAAATGATGATGTAGAAGAGTTTATTGGCTACGATACGCTGGAGGTTAACGTGCGTATTGTAAAATACCGCAAGGTTACCGCTAAAGGTAAAGACCAATACCAACTGGTGTTTGATTTAACCCCGTTCTACGCCGAAGGTGGCGGACAGGTTGGCGATAAAGGCCAACTGGTTAGCGATAAAGAAACCATTGAAATTGTAGATACCAAAAAAGAAAACGGCCAGATTATCCATTTTGCTGATAAGCTGCCGGTCAATTTGGGCGATGTATTTAAGGCTTCTGTTTATAAAGAAAAGCGTAAAGACACCGAGAATAATCACTCAGCTACCCACTTAATGCATGCCGCGTTGCGTAAGGTATTAGGCACGCATGTAGAGCAAAAAGGCTCGTTGGTAAATGCTGATTATTTGCGTTTCGACTTTTCGCATTTTGCTAAAGTAACTGATGAGGAAATAGTCGAAATTGAGAAAATTGTTAACGGAAAAATTCGCGAGAACATAACCCGCAACACGCAGGTATTACCTATTGAAGAGGCTAAGAAACTAGGCGCTATGGCCTTGTTTGGCGAGAAATACGGCGAAGAGGTACGCGTAGTAACCTTCGATCCTAAATACTCTATAGAGCTTTGCGGTGGTACGCACGTTAACGCTACCGGCCAGATAGGTATTTTTAAGATAACGTCAGAAAGTGCTGTAGCTGCCGGTGTACGCCGTATAGAGGCCATTACCGGCCAGGCTGCCGAAGACTTCTTTAACGAGCAAACCAACCAGTTTAAACAAGTACGCGAACTGCTTAAAAACCCTAAAGACACCGTTAAGGCTATTGAGGGCTTAGTAGCTGAGAAAGCGGCTTTAGAAAAGCAATTGGAGAGCTTACGCAGGGAGAAAATGAAATCGATAGTAAACGATTTAATAGTCTCTCCAAGTGCGTTTATAACATTTAACATTGAAGAAGAATCGCTGAATAAATTCTACAAAGAGCTTTCTTCTATGATTGTTAACGCCAAGCCAAATACTACGGCTTTGGTGGCTGCCAATACCACTAGCGATATTGTTTCTATCAGTGGTGCAACCAGCGGCGATGTTAACCTGAAAGAGAAATTTGAAGTTATAAAAGGCCAGTTGGGCTCATTAAAAGGCGGTGGCTCTCCTAAACTGTGGACAGGCACTGTTTCTAAAGACGAGCTTCCGAAGATTAAAGCATTGCTGGAATCAAATTAATTTAAGCCAATCCGTCATATATTTATGCCAAACTTGCAATAATAGAACTATTGCATTGTTTTTGATGTATACTAAAGAAAAACAAAGAAAATGTTA
>JBIPNX010000283.1:0-3799 GCA_044378145.1 Flavobacteriales bacterium
TTGTTGGCGGCTCACTAGCCGAAGCCCACGCTCAAAAAATTTGCCGCATAATGGACCTTGCCATGCAAAATGGCGCCCCTGTTATAGGTATGAATGATAGCGGCGGCGCCCGTATTCAGGAAGGTGTGGTATCGCTTGGCGGCTATGCCGATATATTTTACCGCAACACATTAGCATCGGGGGTTATTCCTCAAATATCTGCCATAATGGGGCCTTGCGCCGGTGGTGCGGTTTACTCGCCGGCCATTACCGATTTTATTATGATGGTTGAGCATACCTCGTATATGTTTGTTACCGGACCTAACGTGGTAAAAACAGTAACACACGAAGAGGTTAGCAGCGAAGATTTAGGTGGAGCATCGGCCCACTCGGCAAAATCGGGTGTTACGCATTTTGCCTGTGCAAACGAGGTTGAGTGCATTAATAACCTGAAAGCTCTGCTTAGCTACGTACCCCAAAATTGCGAAGAAGAAGCCCCTTCCCTACCCTACACTCCGGGCAACGAAAAGCGCGAGAAACTTAATTCTATCATCCCGGAAAATGCAAACTCTCCGTACGACATCCGCGAAGTAATTACCGAGGTGGTTGATGGTGGTGAGTTTTTAGAAGTTCATAAAGATTACGCAAGCAATATAGTAGTAGGTTTTGCCCGCTTAGGTGGAAAAAGCATTGGCATTGTGGCCAACCAGCCTGCTTATTTAGCCGGAGTATTAGACATTAACGCATCTAAAAAAGGTGCACGTTTTGTACGTTTCTGCGATTGCTTTAACATCCCATTATTGGTGTTTGAAGACGTTCCGGGCTTCCTTCCGGGTACTGACCAGGAATGGAACGGTATTATTACCAACGGTGCTAAACTGTTATACGCATTTTGTGAGGCTACCGTACCCCGTGTTACCGTTATTACCCGCAAGGCTTATGGCGGCGCATACGATGTAATGAACAGCAAGCACATTGGCGCTGATATGAACTATGCATGGCCTACTGCAGAAATTGCAGTTATGGGCGCTAAAGGCGCTGCCGAAATCATCTTTAAAAAGGAGATTGAGGAAGCCCCTGATAAGGAAGCAAAGTTGAAAGAAAAAGAGCAGGAATATGCCGACCTTTTTGCAAACCCTTACAGTGCGACAGAACGCGGATATGTTGACGAGGTAATACTACCTGAACAAACCCGTGGAAAACTTATTAAAGCGTTTAAAATGCTGGAGAATAAAGTTGCTACCTTGCCCCGTAAGAAACACGGAAATATACCTTTGTAATATCTTTTATATCTTTACGTTATAATACTTATGAAAGCAGTAAAATTTATAGGGGTTTTAGCCATAGTAATGGCAATTCTTTTTGCATCGTGCGGCGTTGAAAAAAGACGCTACCGCAAGGGCTACAATGTAGACAAAACCAAAAAGAACGAAAAGTCTGACGTAAAAGACACCGGCACAACTACCAAAGTTGAGCCCGCTGCCACTACCACTACTACTACGCCACCGGTTAAAAAGGTTGAACCGCCTGCAACTACAACAGTATCAAGCAACAGCGGCACCTATACTTTTAAGGTTGTAGAAGGCCCAAGGCCTGACAAAAAGGGTAAGAAAAAGTACCCTATGAATATGCGCTAAAACATTCCGCGTCAATTTGCTGTTAAACTTAGTATAGTCTAAAAGCAAATTGATATGAAAACCATCAGAAATATTAGTTTGGCAGCCATAATGGCTACGTTACTATTGAGTTCGTGCTCTATAGAGAAAAGACGTTACCGCCCCGGTTATAGTTTAGATACCGGCAGAAAAGCCCCAAAAGCAGAAACAAATAAGGTAACCGAGACACCTGACGATAAAACGTTTATCGTTCTACCTGATTATATTCCTGTTGCATCAAAAGAAGATGCTACAGAAATCAACTCACGCTATACTTCAGCTTACAGTATTTATGTAGTTGTGGGTCCTAGGCCCGATAAAAAAGGCAAAAAAAAATACCCTATGGGCCTTTAATAAAACTGGCAATTCAACCGGTAAGGGTGGTAATGTAAATTACCACCCTTATTTTTTTAAACTATTTACAATTAAATGGACTTATGTATTTATATAACATCTTAAAATCTATAACTATGAAAACATTTAGACTTACTACCATCATTGCATTATCACTTACACTAATACTAACGTCGTGCTCTGTTGAAAAACGACACTATACTAAAGGCTACAACGTAGACTGGAATGCAAAAGCGCCTAAAACAACTGATAAGGAAACAGCAAAACCTGCAGAAAACACAATTGAAGCTGCCCCTGAACAATCCGTTACCAATACTGCAGAACCTGTAGAAGAAACAGCACCGGTAGCAACACAAACTGCTACTAAAAGCCATGTTAAAAAAGAGCATAAGCAAAATGCTGTAGCTCATAAAGCAGATAATAACCAATCGGCATCAACCGGTGACGATATTGATACCAAAGGTACAGCCAAACCTTACGAGTTTAAAGTGAAAGATGGTGCTGATGTTGCCAGGGTACAAGCAAAACCGCTAGCGTTTTTAAGCAAAATAAGCAAGGCAGCAGAAGGCAATGATATATTAGCCATTTTAGGTTTTATATTCGGTATCCTGGCCTTATTCACCTACTATGCATCATTCTTACTTGCATTGTTAGCCATTATTTTTGGAGCCATAGCAATGGGCCGCACCAGTGGCACTATGCACTTACTTGCTTTGTTAGGTCTAATATTTGGTATAGTTGCCATTTTCCTATGGGCAGGTCTGTTTGTATTTGTTCTGTAACAAAAAGTACTGACAATTAAGTTATTCTACTCCTCCCCGGCCTTATGGTCGGGGATTTTTTTTGTAAATACTTGACTGATATCAAATTAATTAGTTTGTTTGTGAAAAACCAATTTAAAACAGATGAAAAACTTCAAACTAATTACTTCGATCGGGCTAGCGCTTACGTTAGTACTTGCTTCATGTTCAGTAGAAAAACGCCATTACAACAAAGGCTACAGCGTAGAATGGAACTCTAAGGCACCTAAAACAACAGAGCAAGCCAGCAAAACAACTAAAGCTACTATTGAATCTAGCAAAAGCGTAGTTACAGTTAAAGGCATGGAGAGCAATGCTAAAATAGAATCGGCACCAACTCCTGAATTAACAGTTTCTACCTCTACAACAGCTGCTACAACTAAAAAAGCAAGCAAACCGGCATTAGCTAAAGCTACTACTAATGCAAACCCTGCAAAAGCTAACACTAACAAGGTTCAGATTAAACAAAGCACCGATTTTGCAGCTAAAATTGCTAAAAAAGTTACCGGCGCAGCAGGCGGTGGCAAAAGCCAGATAATAGCGCTTATCCTTTGTATTGTTGTGGGTGCTATTGGTATACACCGCTTTTACTTAGGCTACATTGGTATTGGTGTAATCCAGTTATTAACTGCTGGTGGTTGCGGTATCTGGACATTAATTGACCTTATCCGCATTATTACCGGCGACCTTCAGCCAAAAGGCGGCAGCTATACAGATACCCTGTAATTGAAAAAAACACTGCTTAAAATATATTTCGGCGGGTTAATAGCAGGGCCATTAGTGCTAATGCTATTGCCCGCCGATTTTTTTGATACCGGCAGGGCTACCTGCCTCTCGGTTGTCCTATTCAACCAAAAATGCTACGGCTGCGGCATAACCAGGGCTGTGCAACATCTTATCCATTTTGACTTTGCTGCTGCATGGGAGTTCAACAAACTAGTAGTAGCAGTTGTTCCTTTGTTACTGATTGTGTGGGTACAAGAACTTATTAGGATACGCAGGCTAATAAAA
>JBIPNX010000508.1:0-3792 GCA_044378145.1 Flavobacteriales bacterium
CAGTTATATTGGTAAAATTGGCAAGGGTTAGTTGTTGGCTTAGTTGCATGGCATTAGGTATTAAATTTTGATACTTGTTATTTTAGGGCGAGGTTTTCTTTGTGTAAATCGGCAACAACCTTTTGTAGTTCTTTTACTTCGGTTCGTAGTTGTTCCACTTCTTTCTTCAGGTCTTCAGCAGTCTGTCGCCATATTTCTACGGCTTTCTGTACGTTGTCAAGTTCGGTTTGTACAGTCTCTGCCTTTTGTTTTTTGCGGCTGAATATCCACGTAACGGTAGCACCGCCCGCTGCAGACAGGGTAGAGTATACCCAGGTTAAGTCAGGTTCCATTGGTTTAGTTTTATAATTAGAAATAGGTTAGCCTATCGCACTGATATTTATGCGCGGCTTAGATGTTGGCGCTTTATTCCATAAAGGAAAATCAGCACTTTTACGGTTTAAGAAGACTTCGCATTCGTCCCAATATGCACGGGCCTGGTTTCTGGCTTGTTGTATCAGGCGCTGCAAGGTTTTTTCATCCACCCGTTCCGATACATCGGCATTGTTTTTAAATACCACTCCAAACCGTGTTACGTTAATGTTTTGATTTTCCAGCAATCGGGCATAGGCATAATACACCAGCACGCTTTTCAATCCGGAAAATTCATAGCTTTTATTTTGATAGCTATATGCACCGCCATCAAGCAACAATGCATTTTCTGTTGATGATGAGTTATCGATAATGTCTTTGTAAAACACTTCGCCTACCAAGGGTTTTAAATCAAATTGCTGGGCTTGTAAAATGTATGGGTTGATTCGTGTAGAATCATCAATGTTTACCGATAGTTCTTTATAGGCGGCAAAATCAGTTACCGAGATTAGTTGGGGCATAGCTTAAGGGTTTTATTGCATAGTTATTTGTTGGGTTTATTGGTATTGCAAAAAGACTGAATACCTGCGAGAATATTTCTTCAAGTATTAACCTTTCGTTCAGTGTTTGGTAGGAGTAGTAGTTAACGGCCTGTTCAATTTCCTGGCTGCTGCCCAGTTTGCCTGCTACTTCTTTGCCAATTAATACCGATGGAATTCCAAAACACAAGCGTATATTATCCTGTACCGATTGTTCAGTGTACTCAAAGTGCTTGTCGAAATTTTGTATGTCAACCTTAAGCAGCTTCGGGTCTGATTCTTCGCCTGGACTCTCCACCATCATTATCTTGCCGACGTTATCGCTCCCTTGAAAGGTGTTTAGTACGGTGTGTAAATCGGCCCTGGCTTCATCGTTCTCAAAAAAGCCACGGTGCACATAAATATGCGACGCCATAAAGTTGGTGCTGATAGCACGCCATTTATATGTTTTAATCTCAGCATCGGTAATACAGTCTTCTAATATTGGATCGGCTGTAGCGCGTGGGTATTCATTCCCATCGGTACTAAACCACAATACCTGGCCTTTGTATGTATCCCAACCACCTGCTGCTTCTACCTGTGCTTTAATTACTTCCGGTTCGGGATTGAAAACATCAATATGGTCAATTTTATCCTTTCTGATTTGGCGAGAGCGTTTTCTGTTCCAATCGTTGTATACGGCTATTTTTCTGGTATAGCCATATTCATCAGGAATGTTCAATCGGCAATGCTCAAAAGGTATATGCGTAACCGAAGTGATTTTACAATTGGCATTGTAGTTAATATGCAATGCAAACCCACGGTAGTATGCTAAATCGGCCGCTGCTTTCCTTAGAATAATGTCAGGTGTTTGCTTAAGGCTGTTAATGGTTTTTTTGTAAAATGATTTATCTTCAAAGCCTTGCCCTACAATAAATTTGGTGTACACATCAACGCACTTTACTGCAATAGCTGAGCTTTGGATAATATCTGCCACGCGTTGAGGATAGGCATTGTCAATGTCAAAGTTGACTATACCATCTACCTGGTTGTGAGTAACACTAAATCGGGATGTGTTTTTTATAATTGAGGTTCGTATTTCAGCCATTGTTGTTTTCTGATAGTTTTTTTAGTTCAAAATATTTCTTGTAGATATCTGCGGGGCAACTCATGCAGGCTTCTTTGCCGGTCTTTTCGCGATATAGTTTTGCAAATGCAGACCGCCCAATAGGGTTATTCATAGCCCAGTTTACTCCTTTAGCAAATAGTTCGGTTAGCTCCATGGTTTTATATTTAAAACCGGCAGTAGAATGATATTGTAGTATTGTTTTTATTGAAAAATTCTACTGCCGGTGTAATTAGTGTTAAGGAACTAATAAGCCGTTTAACATAACTTTGGTTGCGGTATAATCTCCAGCCAACATTGAATATGGTAAGTGTGGCTCACCTTGCTGATCAGGTGTTTTTAACACCAATGAATATGCTCCCTGGGTGTCATTATCATTTATTACCCTGCTACATTCAGTAATTTCAAGTCCCGCATTGAAACCATAAATCTCAAAGGCAGAAGTGTCGCCCCCGCCGCGGTAGTTATTTTCAATTATAGCGACCAGGTTGCCCTTTTGTACCATGCTTTCCAGCTGGCTTTTAGTTTCCGGGCTATTGTCAAATACTTTAAAAGCAACTTTGTGTTCGTAGGTGTCAAAGTATCTCCCTTTTCGCAGTGCTGAACTAGGTTCGTTGCTATTGTTCCGGCCTTCTATTTTGTAGATGTAATTACTAGCAATTAGTGTCATCGATATAACCAAGCGATTTGAACCGGTTGGTAATATTGTCTCAAATGCAATATCATCTATCTCATCCCTATTTACCAAATACAACACATCTTTTGTGCCTACCACCAATGGTTCGTCACAGTTTATTAATATGGAGGCTGTTATGCCTGTGCATGCTGACATATACTATCTTGTTTATTTGTTAATTAATAAGCTACTTGTACCAATTCATCTTCGAGTACTTTAGCATCTACATTTACTGAGAATTCAACATAGTACTTCCTGTCGTCACGTGAGAACCACGAGTCTAGTTCAGACAGGTTGTTGCTGCTCTCCACTCCAATAGCAAGGTTATCTGTAGTTGTTAGTACAGCACGGTGAGGCATGTATAGTTTGTCTCCATCGTCAAAATAATCCCTGATGTAACGGTCGAAGAAATTAACCGGGATAATTGGAATACCTTCAAACATAATGGTTTGGTAGCCGCTTTCAATGCGTGTAAATGAAGCATCTAATTGTTGTGAACGCAGCTCTTTTACGTATTGATCGGTTAGGCTTTGCGTAGCAATGTATACCAGGTTGTTTTGTTCACGCAGGCGGTAATCAGCATTGTATTTCATTGCAGCAAATATGTTTGTTGCCACCATGTTTGTAGTATCAGCATTGGTAAAAGCCTGCGTTGCATAACTTGTCTGAGCATTTCGACTAATTTCTACACGACGAGGAGAACCGGTTGTTGGAGCAATTGCGAACAATTGTTTCCAGAATCCATCAACAGGATTAAAGTAGTCAACATCAGTGCCAGCTGTTAATAAACCGGTGGGTGCTTCATCAGCTTCAGTGTCTCCAAACCACGATACACGAAATAAGGCCTCAAGTAAAGCATCGCTCATGCGGTCTTCTAAAAAGTTGGCAAAATCTGTGTCGGTCAGATCATCGCGGCTAATGCCATTTTTAGTACCCCATACAAAGAAGGTTTCTTTTATGGTATCCCAGCATTCGCCAAATTTCTCAGCGATGATTACCGGGTTCCAGTACTTCTCAGAGTTTTGAATGGTATTGGTTCCCAATGGGGTAGTGCACCCGGTTTTCTTTTTGCCGGTTAAGCCCATCAAGCCAAGAAATACAATTTGCTGTTTGGCCTTAAT
>JBIPNX010000284.1:0-3783 GCA_044378145.1 Flavobacteriales bacterium
TGGCGTACATGCTGCTATTATTGACGAGATGACGGGAATGATGGTAGCATCGCTGGGCCTGCCCAACCTTTACGTTTCTATAAGCCTTACGGTTGATTTTGTAAGCAAAGCCAAAATAGGCGAAACCATTATTGCTAAAGCTACGCTTGACAAGCAGGGTATGACGATAATGAATACCTCGTGCGAAATACGCAACCTTGATGGCCAGCTACTGTCGCGTGGCACGTGCAACCTGGTTAATACCAATAAAGACAGGGCGTACAAACAGTAATAGCCTAATGGCTATTCATCCGCTTGTGAGCCTTTTTGTTGCGCTTGTAGTAGCCTAAAAACTCTTCAAAGGCTTTGTCGTAAATGGCAGCATTTTGCGCGTTGGGCGTAAACTCCTTTTTATAACGTGCCGATGCGGCAATTTCTTCCATTGTCATAGTGCCCAGGGCATGTGCGGCAAGGTAGGCAGCCCCTTGTGAGTTAGCAATAACAGGGTTCTCCATCTGGCGGACAGGCCTGTTAAAGGCATCGGCAATTATCTGGCACCAAAGCTCAGAGTTAGCACCGCCGCCAATCAGGTTAACAGCTTCGGCTTTTTTTCCTGCATTTTTCTCTACGTATTTCAATAACCATTTGCCATTAAGGGCCACGCCTTCCATAATAGCGCGTATCATGTGGCGGCGGTCATGCATTAGCGATAGGTTATAAAAAGCCCCGCGCGCGTAATGATCTTCCACAGGGCTGCGCTCGCCGTATAGGTGGGGAATAAACAACAAGCCCTCGCTACCCGGTTTAATTTCGGCAGCCAGTTCATTCATTATTTTGTAATAATCCTGCGGAAAGCCTTCAGGGGTAAGCCCATCCTTGCGGAACAGCACCTTATCCCTGAAAAACTGGATGCACGAACCCGCGCACTCCTGCTCGTTTACAAACATATAGCGCCCCGGTATGGCCGAAGGCAAGGTTGCCATGTTATGGCCCATATCGGTTTTCTTTTTAGGGAAATGGCATACCAGCCAGCTACTGGTGCCTATGTAAAAATGCGGCTGGTAATCAGCTACCGCACCCGAGCCTATGGCCGCGCTGTGTACATCGCCGCAACCGGCTACCACAATGGTATTGGTGCTAAGGCCTAACTCCTCTGCAGCATCGGCACTAACATTGCCCAGTACCGAGTTGGTAGGTATTAAATCAGGTAGCTTATTGCGGTCTATCCCGCTAAGTTTTATAAGGCCATCGTGGTATTTTACGTTTTGAATATCGCGGTTGTCGGTTACCCAATGCAGGGTAATGCTATCGTATGTGGCGCATATTTTGCCCGTTAAACGTGCTTGTAAGTAGTCAATCGGCTCTAAAAACTTATATGCTTTGTTGTAAATTTCGGGCCTTTCGTGCTTTAAAAACAGGATGTGGCCAATAGGGTCTTTACCGCTTTGCGCAGGGGCACCGGCAGTGTATTTAATGTATTTAAGGGCTTTGAAAACGTTGTAGCCATCTGTCTCAATACCTCCACCAACAACCTTTTTTACATACTTAGCCCCGCGACTGTCTAACCAAATTACCGCATTGCTTATGTGCTTGCCTTTTTCGTCTACCGGAACGGTACCGCTCCACTGCGTAGTGGTGCATACCGCCCAAATAGATTCCTTATCAATGCTGTTGTTTTTCAGCAACCGGGCCAGTGCTGTTTTTATGGCATTAATCCATTCGTTGGGGTCTTGCTCTGCTCCACCCCCATCAGAATAAATAACATCATTGAACTCAATTTCGTGGGCCAGATACTGGCCTTTATCGGTAAACAAGCCCACTTTAGGGCCGCTTGTACCAAGGTCTAACGTAACTATGTAGCGTTGCACTGTTATTAGGATTTTGGGCTAATGTAAAAAAAAGTAGCCTCACCCCCAACCCCTCTCCCAAGGAGAGGGGAGTTTAACTCCTGTCCATTCACTACATTTGCCAACGAATTGAGAAAATGAAAAATAGTACCATCTGGTTTTACTCGCTGTTTGTAGCTATACTCTTTACCGGGGTGTTTGGCTATATGTTTAACAACGGCGACCAGGCCGAGCACCTTCCGCAGGTTTACCACCTGCAAAACAGGTTGCTGTACACGCACGATTTTTTTATGCAGGAGTACGTAAGGCAGTTTACCATCCGCGATTATTATGCTTTTACCATTAACCTGCTTAGTACGTTTATGTCTGTGGAGTGGGTGTGTTTTTTACTGCAACTGTTTGCTATAACATTTACGGCTTTTGGCATATTCAGGTTAACACAGCGCTTAACAGAAAACAAACTAGCCCCCTTTGTGGCACCCATACTTGCGCTGATAGTGTTTAGGAGTTTTACCGTTGGTGGCAATGCCGTGCAAGATGTGCAGTTTATTTCATCGTCGCTGGCGGTGCCTTTTGCCTTGTACGCTTTTTATAAGTTGATAGATGGTAAATACATTGCGGCAGGGGCTTTTGCGGGTTTTGCAACACTTAACCAACCTCTTATTGGCATACAGGCTTTTATGGTGATAGCGGGTGTTATGGCTATACGTAACCGCAAGATATTTTTCGGCACCATAGTGTATACCGTGTTGGCATACTTTGCAGCGGCAGTGCTTATGTTGTTCCCATTGGTGTTGCGCCAGTTTATGACTCCTTTTACCGGCGACGAAAACCTATACTATACGCTGCTCTACAACTTCCGCAACTTTGACCATTACCTGCCGCACCTGTTCCCCATTACCGACTATATTAAGTTTGGTTTTATTACCCTTGCAGGCATTGCGTTGCTTATTAAAACCGACATTCGCGAAGCACAAACCGTGCGCTTAATTTATGTGTTTATCCTACTAGGTTTAGCTGTTTATACCGCCGCAACCGAACTGCATTATATGTACAGCCTGGGTAAGCTGCAATGGTTTAAAACTACGGTGTGGCTGAGTATTTTCGGCAGCATATTAATCAGCATAAAACTGGCAGGCTGGTGGGAGAAAACAATCCTTACACCCGGCGTTGTTAAAGTATTCCGCAGGGCGTTGCCAATACTTGGTGTAGGTATGTTTATTGTTATCGTCAACTCGGCCATGATACCGCAGTTGGCTGACAAATACCAAATTGGCAACTACACCAAAAACGACCTTACACTGATGCATGAGTGGATTGAGAAAAACACCGACATCAACAGTATTATACTTACCGAACCTGCTGATAATAGTTTTGCGTGCGAAGCAAAACGGTCGCAACCCGTGTCGTTCAAGGCCATTATCCACGAACCGGGCTTTATGCTTAAATGGTATACATTGGTAAAAGAGGTTTATGGCATAACTGTTGAAGATGTTATTCCTAAAAAAGACAAGGCAATGAAACTGGCCAACAGCCTGTATAAAGAACGCAACTACAAAGAGCATATTACTATACCCATAACTATTAACTACCGCATAGACAATGTGCAAACCTGCCAGTATATTGATAACCTGGGCAAAGTGGTGCATAAGCAGGGCGATTGGGTGTTGACGGAATTCTAATAAGGCTTTTAGTATATTTACTATCCCAATAAAACTGACATGAAAAAATTATTCGCTATATTATTGATAATGCTTACGGTTGCGGTAAATGCGCAGCAGGTAAAGCTAAAAAACGGGTCGGTGCTTAAGTATAAGGTTACCAACGGTACTGAAAACTACACCCTGACTGTTACCATTAAAAACTGGGACCCTGAACGTAGCCTGGACTATGAAGTATCGGCACCAAAAGCCGCTACGGGTAATATTATTCTTGCACAGGTCTCCCTAGATAATGC
>JBIPNX010000015.1:0-13806 GCA_044378145.1 Flavobacteriales bacterium
TATATGTTGGCCACGATGCTAACCTGAAACACTACCGCGTACAAAACGGTAATGCCAATGGTGCTTTGGTTTTAACATCGGAAGTATATGTAGAAGCTAACGCTAACTACATCACCAATAACATTACGCTTAGCGGTGGTTGGGTACGTAATAACCTGAACATTTCACTTAACGGACAAACAGGACATGCTGAGCTTTACGGCTTGTATTTGCCTGTAGGTAAACAGTTGGTAGATAACCATACCCTTGTAGACCACCGCGTGCCTAATTGCACCAGCAACGAGCTGTACAAAGGCATTGTTGACGATGAAGGCGTTGCCATATTCAACGGTAAAGTATTTGTGCGCAAAGACGCGCAAAAAACCAATGCTTACCAAAGCAACAAAAACATATTGTTGACTGATACGGCAACAGTAAATACCAAACCGCAATTAGAAATTTATGCCGATGATGTTAAGTGTTCGCACGGTTCATCAACAGGCCAACTGGATACTGATGCGTTGTTCTACCTGCGTTCTCGTGGTATAGACCAAACCAATGCCAAGGCGTTGCTTATGTATGCCTTTGCCAACGACATTATCAACCACATAGAAATTGCACCATTACGCGAGCATATTGATAAGATAATCTCGCAACGTTTTATAAACTACTAGAGGAGAGAGCAGAGAGGAGTGAGGAGAGGAAAACATAGCCCAAGGTATCAACCTTGGGAATAATAAAAAATGGAAACCAGCACCAACATAGTACCAACAGTAAACTTCGATGTGGAGAAAATCCGTGCCGATTTTCCTATACTGCAAACTACCGTGCATGGCAGGCCGTTGGTATACCTTGATAATGGTGCTACAGCCCAGAAGCCGCTGGCTGTTATCAATTCCATGGTTGATTATTACAAGGGCTACAATGCCAATGTTCACCGTGGGGTGCATTACTTAAGCCAAATGGCAACAGATGCCCACGAGGCGGCACGCGAGAGTGTCCGTGCCTTTATCAATGCTGAAAAAATTCAGGAGGTAATTTTTACCCGCGGTACTACCGAGAGTATAAATATTGTTGCCCACTCATTTGGTAAAGCCTTTGTTAATGCGAGCGATGAAATCATCATCACCGCTATGGAACACCATAGCAACATAGTGCCCTGGCAAATGCTATGCGAAGAACGTGGAGCTACACTCCGCGTTATTCCTATCAATACCGATGGCGAGTTAATTTTAGAAGAGTACGAAAAGCTACTGAACGAACGCACCAAACTGGTTGCCTTAGTTCATGTTTCTAATACGTTAGGCACTGTAAATCCGGTTAAAGATATTATTGCAAAAGCCCACGCTGTTGGCGCTGCTGTATTAATTGATGGCGCACAATCTGTGCAACACATGGCAGTTGATGTGCAGGATATGGATGCAGATTTCTTTGTCTTCTCAGGTCACAAGTTATTTGGCTCAACAGGTATTGGTGTGTTGTATGGCAAAGAAAAATGGCTGAATGCTATGCCTCCGTATCAAGGTGGTGGTAGCATGATTAAGCAGGTTACCTTAGAAAAAACCACCTACAACGAACTGCCTTTTAAGTTTGAAGCAGGCACCCCGCACGTGGAAGGTATAATTGGACTGGGCGCTGCAATAGATTATATCAACGCTATAGGTATAGATAACATAGCCGCTTATGAGCATGAGCTGGTTGCTTATGCTGTAGAACAACTAAGCACTATAGAAGGCCTGCGTTTTATTGGCAATGCCAAAGAACGTGTTAGTGTTTTGTCTTTTCTTATTGGCGATATCCACCCCTACGATACCGGCGTTATCCTTGATAAATTGGGCATTGCTGTACGTACCGGCCACCACTGCTGCCAACCTACTATGGACTTCTTCTCCATACCCGGCACTGTGCGTGCATCGTTTGCTTTTTACAACACCAAAGCCGAGGTTGATGCCCTGGTTGCAGGTTTGTTAAAGGCGAAGCAGATGCTTTCTTAAATCCGATTGATATTATCCCTTTCAAAACGCACTTTAAAAACTACGTTGCCGGCTGAATAATCGTCTAACGATACAGTGCCACCATGCAGGGCTGCAATTTTAGATACCAGTGCCAATCCAATGCCATGCCCCTGCACGGCTAATGATGATTTAGAACGGTAAAACGGCTCAAAAATAAACAAGCGGTCTTCTTCGGGAATTGCAGGGCCGTTATTAATAAAAAGTATTTCTATTGCGGTTTTTTCTGCTCGCAGGCGCACCTCAACTTTTTTGTCGGGCGAGAATTTGCATGCGTTGTCAGCCAGGTTATTAAACGCAGTTAATAGCAGTCCTTCATTAACATTCAGCATAAGGTATTTTTCGTCCAGCGGCAGCGCCTCTATTTTATAGTTAAGGTTAAGTGCAGGGTTGCGTTTTTTAAACGATTCTACAAAATCATTCAGTAGCTCGTCTATCCGTATTTTTTCAAACGTAATATCTATGTTCTCTTGCGATACGCGGCTAAAATCTATCAGCTGGGTAGTAATTATATTAAGGCCTTTTATGTCTTCTAATACAGAGTGTATCGTGTCGCGGTATTCATCGCAGCTGCGGTTTTTTAACAGGGTAACTTCCAGTTGGGTGGTAATAACGGTTAATGGGTTTTTTAGCTCGTGCGATGCACCACCCACAAATAGTTTTTGAATTCTAAAGGAGTTCTCAATACGGCCCAGCATTTTGTTAAAGGCGCTTACAAGTTTACCAATCTCATCGTCGTGCATTGGCTCAGGCAACCGTTCACTAAGGTTACTTGCCGATATTCTTTCGGCTTTTATGATAACGCTGGAAATTGGTTTTAAGGCCCTTGATGAGTACATCCACCCGGCTAATGCTGTCAGGCCTATAAAGATAAAGAAGAGCGCAAACAGTGTGTTTCTAAGGTTATTTAGTTTAGATAAGCCATACTTATCTACTGCGCCTGCTATAACAACATATCTTTTATCGCTATATGCATAGGTAAGCCCTACTATTTCATAATCGTCCTGCACAAAATAAACAGGAGAGTTTTGCTTTATTTCTTTAAAAACAAAGGTGCCCAGTTTAAAAGACACAGAATCGTTGTTAGTATAAATAGGGAGGTTTAATTCGTTATAAACCGTAACATTTTCTTTGGGTAAATTGTCTTTCTGTACCCTGTCAATAACCTTTAAAAGGCTAGAGTCTACGCGTTCTTCCTTGGTTAAAAATTCAACGGTAGTTAATGCTCTTTTTTCAAGCCGTGAGTAAAACTCATCTCTGCGGTATTTGGCCGATGAGTAGTAAATAAAAAAGAAGCTAATTAATACAATTGGCGCTACGGCCATTAAAAATTGCAGTGTTAACCTCGTTTTTATTTGCATACTAACTCTCTTCTTTTAAAATATAACCCATGCCCACTTTGGTGTGGATTAATTTTGTGGGGAATCCTTTGTCTATCTTATTACGCAGGTAGTTAACATATACCTCAACCACATTGGTGCCGGTATCAAAGCTTTGGTCCCAAACGTTTTCAGAAATATCAGATTTTGAAATAACCTTGCCCTTATTTTTGATAAAGAACATAAGCAGCATAAACTCTTTTGCGGTAAGCGATATGTTTTTACCGCCGCGCTTTACTTCCCTTGAGTCAAGGTTCAATTCAAGGTCGGCAAAGACAATAACTTTTGCATTCGGTTCATCAATATTTTTATTGGCCCTTTTTAGCACCGCTTTTATGCGGGCAAGCAATTCAACAAACTCAAAAGGTTTTACAATATAATCGTCAGTACCGGCATTAAAGCCGCTAAGTTTTTCGGTAGTCATGCCTAATGCCGTAAGCATAATAATAGGCGGCGGGTTTTTTTCGCCACGAATTAATGTGCAAAGCTCAAGCCCTGTTACCTTAGGCATAATAATATCAGTAACAATTAAATCGTATTTTTTTTCGTGGTATTTAAGCAATGCAGCTTCGCCATCAAAAGCAATATCTGTTTCGTATCCATTTTCATCAAGCCCCTGCTTAATCATCATGGCGGTTTTAATCTCGTCTTCTGCTACTAAAATTTTCATATACCAAAGTTAGTCTATTATACACGTTTTCGGCATTAAAAAGGTATTAGAACAGCATGGCTGTAAGTAATTAAGATTGATGTAGGTTAGGAGAACCATCGCCCGGAAATGGCGGTGCGGGAGGTGTATTGTCTCCAAAATGTAATACCGGCGGTGTTTTACGTAGTTCTTTAATATTGTAAATAATAAAGCCAAGCGGTATTATTATAACAAGCCAAAAACCTATCTCCATGCCCCAGCTAAACTTTATAGACATAGGTATTCCTCCCGTATTTTCAGCCATTTTATCGTTAACAACCATCATAGAATATTCAAGCTTAACAATTTCGCCCAAAAGCGCTAACAATGCCAGAGCATGGCCGGCAATAGTCCACTTAATAATAACTCGTGGGTTTTTGTTTTTAATAGTCAAAACACTTATTATAATACCAACAGCTAAAAATATTATGGCGCAAATTAAAAGGGGTATCTCCATTATTTTTTCATCGCTACCATTATCGGGTTGGCCGGTAGACATACCTCCCATACCACCAAACATACCACCCATACTGCTAGAACTTATCTTTTCTTTCACAGAAGTACCTTTAACAAGTTCTACTCCTGTAAAGCTTACTAACTTATTTTGGTTGCATTGCAAATTGGTAAAAGGAAGAAGAAAGCAAAGTAATGCAATGGCAAACGAGCCCGGGTTGAGAAAACGCATAGTGCTTTAATTGTTTTGTTTATGGTAAATGTAGGAGATAATTATTAATTATGAATTAGTAATTAATAGCCTTTAGCCTGGCTATATTAATAAATGCAAATTAACTTCTACTAATTAATAATTATGAATTACTAATTAAACCAGGAATCGGCAACTAGTAGGCCCACTTAAGGTAAACAGAGCCCCAGGTGAAACCGCCGCCAAAAGCAGCCAATACAATGTTATCACCTTTTTTTAGTTTGCTCTCCCACTCCCACAGGCACAGCGGAATAGTGCCATTGGTGGTATTACCGTAGCGTTGTATGTTAAGCATTACCTTATCCATACCTACACCCATACGGTTGGCCGTAGCCTCTATAATACGCAGGTTAGCCTGGTGCGGCACAAGCCATGCCACATCATCTGCAGTAAGGTTGTTGCGCTCCATAATTTCTACTGATACGTCGGCCATGCGGGTAACGGCAAATTTGAAAACTGCCTGTCCTTCCTGGTAAACATAATGCTGGCGGGCATCAACCGTTTCGTGGCTTGCCGGCCTTGCACTGCCACCGGCTTTTTGGTGCAAATGTGCACAGCCCGATCCGTCACTTTTTAAAATAGCATCTTGTATGCCAAGGCCTTCTTCGTTAGGCTCAAGCAATACAGCGCCTGCGCCATCGCCAAAAATTACACAGGTTTGGCGGTCGGTGTAGTCTATAATAGACGACATTTTATCGCAGCCTATAACCAGCACTTTTTTGTGCGTGCCACTTTCTATAAACTTAGATGCGGTGGTTAAAGCGTAGATAAAGCCCGAGCAGGCCGCCTGCAAATCATAACTAAAGGCGTTTACTGCCCCAATTTTGTCTGAAACGATATTGGCCGTTGCCGGAAACTGCATATCGGGCGTGGTGGTAGCACAAATAATAAGGTCCAGCTCGTCCGCGGTAATACCACGTTTAGCCAGGACCCCTTTAGCGGCTTCTACCGCCATTACTGATGTACCTTGATTTTCGCCCTTTAAAATGCGGCGTTCTTTTATGCCCGTACGGGAGGTGATCCACTCGTCGGTGGTTTCTACCATCTTTTCCAACTCGGCGTTGGTTAAAACATAAGGTGGTACGTAACCGCTAACGGCCGTAATGGCCGCCCTTACTTTTTGCATACGGGCTATTACTTAGTTAAAAACTAAGCAGTTGCTGTTTTATCAATAACCACTTTGCCTTTGTAGTACAATTTACCTTCGTGCCAGTGGGCGCGGTGTAAAATGTGGGGCATACCGGTTGATGAGTCTGTAGCAATAGGCATTGAAGTAGCCTTGTAGTGCGTACGGCGTTTATCGCGGCGAGATTTTGATATCTTATGCTTAGGATGTGCCATTGTTTATTTATTTCTTTTTACTGTTATTCTTATTGTCTTTATTCTCTTTACTATCGTCTAATAACCCTTTTAACTTTTGCCATCGTGGGTCAGGCTCCGGCTCAATAATTTCATCTTCTTCGTCGTCTCCGGTTAAAATTATACCGCTAAGGCGGTTTCCTATTTCGGTGTCGCAATACTTGTCGGTTTCGTCGCAATCTGCCGGAACCCTGCGGTATGGCACCGTAATACCTATAAACTCGTATATAAGCGGGGCTACGTCTATCTCATGCGCCTCTATAGGCAGCACAAAAACATCGTCGCTTTCGTCGCCGCTTACCGTGCCAAACTTAATAACCACTTTGTTTTTACCTTCAATAGGCAACTGGATATCGTTAAGGCAACGGTCGCACTCGGTATCAAAAACACCTTTGTGCGTAAACTCGAGCAATAGCATGTTGGCCGATTTGGTAAGGTCTAAAACCACCTTAATCTGGCCACTATGTATTAATTCTGTACCGTAAACGTCAAAGAACTTTTTGTCAATGTCAAACTCATAAGTATGCTTTCCTATACTTAGTCCCGTAAAGGGAATCACATATTCACGAAGCTTACTCACGACTATTCCTTTTTACAAAAGGACGGCAAAGATAATATTATTTTGTTAATAAATAGCCATGAAACCAAGAAAAATGAGTGGGAGATTGATTATGGCTCTCATTCTTAGCCCTTACACGCATCCCTTCTCATAATTCATAATTACTAATTCATAATTTGTTTGCTATTTTTGCCGCATGATTACCCTACCGTACATACGCGAAAACAAAGACGAGGCCATTGAACGCCTTGCCATACGTAATATTGATGCCCGCGCTACCATAGAGAGCATTTTAGCTACCGATGCCGATAAGCGCAAAAAACAGGTTGAACTGGAAAGCGGCCTTGCCGAGGCTAATGCCCTGGCTAAAGAAATTGGCAATCTGTTTAAATCGGGACAAACCGATAAGGCTAACGAGCTTAAAGCCCAAACCGCTACCCTAAAAGAGCGCGAAAAGGTACTAAATGCTGAGTTAGAGACTTTAGAAACAGCTATTTACGATTTGCTGGTTACCCTGCCCAATACTCCCGCGTTGTTTGTCCCCAAAGGCGCGACGCCCGAAGATAACGTTACCGTATTTGAGCACGGTGCTATACCAACCCTGCACGAAGGTGCTAAACCCCACTGGGAGCTTACTGAGCAATACAAGCTTATAGACTTTGAACTGGGCAATAAAATTACCGGAGCAGGTTTTCCTGTGTACACAGGTAAAGGGGCCAAGCTGCAAAGGGCGTTAATCAACTTCTTTTTAGAGGAAGCCACCAAAGCCGGTTACGACGAGATGCAGGTGCCATTGATGGTAAATGCTGCATCGGGTTTTGGAACAGGCCAGTTGCCCGATAAAGAGGGCCAGATGTACCATGCCCAGGTTGATGATTTGTATTTGATACCTACTGCGGAGGTGCCTATTACCAACCTGTACCGCGATGTTATTTTGAAAGCGGAGCAGTTCCCTATCAAAAATATGGGCTATACCCCTTGCTTCCGCCGCGAGGCAGGCTCTTACGGTGCCCACGTGCGTGGCCTAAACCGCCTGCACCAGTTTGATAAGGTTGAGATTGTGCAATTGCAACACCCTGATAAAAGCTACGAAACTTTGGAGCAAATGAAAGAGCATGTAAAAGGCTTACTCGTTAAGCTGGAACTGCCTTTCCGTATACTGCACCTGTGTGGTGGCGATATGGGCTTTGCATCGGCCTGTACGTACGATTTTGAGGTGTATTCTACTGCCCAGCAACGTTGGTTAGAGTGCAGCTCAGTTTCTAACTTTGAAACCTTTCAGGCTAACCGCCTAAAGCTTCGTTTTAAAGATACCGACGGTAAAACCAAATTGGCCCATACCTTAAATGGTTCAGCCCTTGCATTGCCACGTATTGTGGCTGCCTTGCTTGAGAACCACCAAACACCGGAGGGGATTAAAATACCTGCAGCATTAGTGCCTTATACAGGGTTCGATATGATTAGCTAATTTCCTATAGAAATATCAGCTCCCGCATTGATTGTGCCCTTGTTGCTTAAGTCTTTAACCACGGTAATAGTTTTGCTGTTGGCATTGGTAATACTGGCACCTAAACGTACATCAAGGTTTTTGACTACCGCGTTATTGCCCGCACTTAGCAACGGGAAGTTGCCACTTTGCTGACTAACATCGGGTATTATAGCATCCATGTGCATAGTCGGTACCTTTGGTGGCGACCAGTTAAGATTATTGTTCCAGTCGGTGCTAACGGCCCCTGTCCAGTAAACAGTAAAGGCCACGTTTACGGGTTCATTATCTATGCTCGATATATTACCCGCATTGTCAGTAACAATAGAACGAATCATCCCTGCGGGTTGGTTAAGACTTGGGTTTTGGCGCCAAATATCGGCTGTGGTATCAGCCTGTGCAACGCTAATGGTTGTTGTTGGGTAACGCGAACGGTACACCTCAAAATCATCAACCGTATACATACAATTCCCACTGCGGAAAGCAATGTATTTACCTGTGGTGTATGGCGTGGCATCAGTCCACGTACCTACTAATGCATTGTCCATCCATACCAGCATTTTACCGGTAATGCGGTCAAAACTCACTTTATAATCGTACCACTGGTTGGTGTTTATAGGTAGTAAAAAACTGGCTGTTAAACTGAATACATTGTTTGCCACTCTGTAAATCTGCACCTCGTCCTGGTCGGCCCTAAACCACACAAAGTACGAGTTGCCGTGGTTGTCAAGCGTATCGCTATCACCCATAAAATGGAATCCTGCGCGGCGGTTAGCCCCGCTACCGTCTATCTTGCCTCGCCAATGGTAGAGGTAGGCGTTAGATAAATCTTCTTTTATGGTAGAGTAGATGTTGGTATTAGCAGGCACTTCATCAGATTGAACTAATGTGCCGCTGCTTATTGCCCAGGTTCCTGTGTGGACTGTCCACTTATCTATGCTTTCAAAATCATCGCGGTAAAAACCATTGTTATTGTTGGCATTCCATCGGGTGCTATCGTAGCAGGCAACGGTGTAGAAACTCTTTTGCAGGCCGCTTCCGCCGTTATTATCAGCATCTGTATAGGTTGAAACAAAACTGCTGTCGTACCAAAGAGTAAGCGGTGTAATAACCGTTGAGGGTGCTATAAAATCACCACTGGGTACCGTAGTGTAGGTTGCAGCCCAGCCCGGTGCGGTGGTTGAGCAATCAGACCTAAACCGTAACAACAACGCATTACCCGATGATGTTACAGGCCCCGGAATAGTAGTACCCGTATACGTTCCAAGTAATGGCGCATTAATGGTATTACCATCGTATATGTACAAATAATCCCAGTTATTTTCTAAGCTGAATTGTGTAAACGTAAGTGTAATGCTTGTTGTATTAGGTGGATTGATAAGCGTCAATGTTTGCTCATCATCGGCATAGTTACTGCTTGGTCCGCCGCTATCGTAAACAGTGCCGCTGGTGGCAGTTAATGTATTTACGGGAGTACCATTATTTATCAGGTTGTAAAAAGTGTACCAGTTCCAGTTAGGGCCGGGGTCGCTATGGGTTTGGTTAGGGTAGTGCTGGTGGCCTTTTATTTTTATACACCCACCCAATTGGCAGGCAGAAGAACCGCCTGTGCAGCTTGGTCCATAATATGTGCGCAAAGGGTTTAAACCATACCCGCTATTGCAAATATCCCTGCATAAATCGGCAGAGCCGTTGTACATGGCATTGGTGTACCATGCGGGGTTGTCTACATAGCCCTCGTGTTCTATGCCAATAGTGTATGGGTTTTCAGAACCTACGTGCCATGCCTTGTCGCTTTCCAATACCATTTGCGTTACCTGCCCATCACTTGAGCGGACAACATAATGGGCTGATACCTGCGCGTTGCAGTTTTGAAACCACGATATACAACCTGCATAGCTGCCTTGTACCGTATGGATAGTTACAGCAGATATGGCAGTGCCATTGCGGCTACTGTAGTTGCAACTGGCGGCGGCATTCCAAACTGCAGGGCCATAATCAACCGACTCTGTACTTTTTTCAGGCTGGTATTCTATACCCGATTTGGTAATAACGCTCCCCTCCGAAACCATTACATGCGATGAGGAAAGCACTTTCAAATTTTCCTCTCCAAATAATTCAATCATGTCAATATTGTAACGGGGAAAGCCATAGAAATCTGCTTTATCAGTGGAGTTGAGAAACGATGCTATTTCATATAACCGAACAGATACTGCATATTGTTGCCCCACAGTGTTATTGGGCATCCCATCAAAATGTGCTGACGAAAGTATCCACCAGTAAATAGTTTTATTTGGATAAATGCTAGCTAATGTTTTGCGGTTTAATGCAGTAGCGTACGCAAGAATACTGATAGCCGGGTTGGCAATAATTTCTGTTTGAGGATACCCGGATAGTAGTGCGACATGTTGCAGGTTATTCTCAAAATACTTTCTGCCATCTTTATACAGCCCCATCACTCCATAAGCTTGTGGCATCCCGGTGCAGGTTTCAGCGTCTTCATCAGGTTGAAGATGGGTAAAACGGGTATTAGTCCACGATATAGCTTCTAATAATCCACGAGGAATATCGGGGTAAGCTACATACGCATCGTTAAATTCTTTTTTATACGGGTTAGCAGGCAGGTTTTGCCCTTGGGCCATGCCGCAGAAAAGAAGTATAAACAGGGCAACTGTATATTTCATTGTTCAACCAATCCTAACAAATCGAAAGTTAATAATATATTTGAACTATGGATTTTTTAACCCTCCGCTGGATTGATGTAGTAGACATACTGCTAGTGGCTTTGCTTATTTACGAGTTTTACGCGCTGATTAAAGATTCGGCTGCGGTAAACGTGTTTATAGGCATTGTTGCTTTTTATGTGTTGTGGCTGGTGGTTAAAGCGTTAAACCTGCAATTGCTGAGTACTATTTTAGGCCAGTTTATTGGTGTGGGTGTTGTGGCAGTAATTGTGGTATTTCAGCAGGAGATACGGCGGTTTTTATTATTGGTAGGCAACAAAAGTTTCTTCGAGAATTTTACCTTCTTCGGGCCGTTTATAGCGCGTAAAACGCTGCCAAAACTTAATACCCAATCAATAGCATCGGCATGCAGCAAAATGTCGAAAACCAAGACCGGCGCCCTGATTGTTGTATCGCGCAAAACCGACTTAAAATTTTACGCTAATACGGGGTATATTATTGATGCGGAGGTGTCGTCTATTTTGATGGAAAACATCTTCTACAAAAACAACCCCATGCACGACGGGGCCATGATTATTACCGAAAACCGTATTAAGGCCGTTAAGTGTATTTTACCCGTTAGTGAGAAGCTTAACCTGCCTGCCAACCTGGGCCTACGTCACCGCGCCGCTATTGGTATTACAGAGCATGCCGATGCGGTAGCCATTGTAGTATCAGAACAAACAGGAAATATCTCCTACTTCCAAACAGGTAACTACCAGTACCACATTAGCGTGCAGGAATTAGAAAGGCTTCTTAAAAAGGATTTTTCTTAAGAATTACTTTTTGTTAGTATTTGCCAGTTATCAATTATATAATAATTCCAAAGCCCTTTTCTTACTGTTAGTTTAAGTGTATAGTCGGCTTTTGTATTAGTATAATCTTTAATAGAATTGTAGGTTACCTTTAGATGCTCACTTCTGTTTTCATACTTGAAATATATAACAGATGATTTTCTTGTGTAGAATTGGGTTATAGGACAGTATTTTATTTCTGTAGCGCTTTGTCCTGCCGCACGTTTATTTAGCACATCCCATGTTACTCTTGCAGCAAGACCGAATGAGAATAAAGAGAATACCAAACCTTGGAAAAGCAGGAAAATAATAACAAGGAATTTAGAAAAATCCCAACGCATTTTAGTTAGCTCTGCCAGCAGTATTTTACGCCTGTATAAGCCAATAAAAATTAATCCGGCAAGCACAGGTAATATACCTATGTAGATAATATAATTGTTATTATGGCCTATGTAATCGTAATCGGCAATTAAATAGTAAGCTACCGAAATCAACATCAGCACAAACAGCGCACTGCCGTAATCACGGTGAGTTTTTTTAATGTTATGGCTTTTCAATTAACAGAGGCAATTCTATTAATTAACGGCTAGTTTTTTAGCTACCATTACCCCATTTACCATCACGTTTACAATAAGCATTTGGTTGCTAACGTTGGTAAGAGGCAAACGTGTTTCAGTCGTGTTATTTTTGGTCGATTGACAAAGCAATTTGCCTTGCATATCGTACACCTCAACACCTTGTATTTTCTTGTCGGCTTTTAATACAATATCGCTGCCGTTGTAGTACATACTAACCTTAGGTGCGGCTTGCTCTTCCAATCCTACCATAGCTGGCGCAGGGTGCACTTTATCGCGGAAGAACAACCAAATTTCGGTAGTGGCATCAATATCGTTTACCGGGGTGTAAAGCCATTGGTGGCCGGCGTTGTTTTGCTTCCACATATTTACAGGGGCACCTCCACCGGTAAATGCAATTTTATCTACGTTAATAGTATCATTTTGCGTGTCGGGCATTGCAGTAACAGTACTATCGGTATTGTTATTGTTTTGATTCCAAAAATCAAGAGTTTGTTGTGCCGATGAAAGAGTTGGTGTACTAGCCGGTGCATAGGGTACTAATTGGTCAACCGTGCTATTCATCATCATTACCGGAAATGGGCGCCCGGGGCTGCACGATGTTAAGTCGGGAGAGCTTAATGCCCCGCATACAGGTGCAATGGCAGCCACGCGGTGTGGTAAAGAGCAGGCTAAGCGGTTGCTCATAATAGCACCCATAGAAAAGCCGCAAACGTATACACGGGAAAGGTCTATGTTGTGGCGCACATACATACTGTCTATAAGACGGTTCATAAACCCAATATCATCAACGGTAGAGCCTATAAGTGTACCATTGTTCCACGACGACTGGCCTACAATATCGCTGTTTATACCCTGAGGAAAAACACAGATAAACCTTGCCGTATCGGCAAACCACGAAAAGCCTACGTTAGAAAAGTTAAGCATATTGTCGCCCATACCGTGCAGGGCTATAACCAGAGGTACACTCTCGTTATTAGTTAAGCCACTGGGCAGGTATTGCCTAAACTCGCGGTTAAGGCCGTCAACATTTATTGTTTGGGTAGAAAACTGGGCAAAAGCGGCAATAGCCGATAATGCTAATACAGTGGTTAGTAGTACTTTCTTCATGAGGGCAATTTACAAATTATTCTAACTACCCTAGAAGCTAGCACCTAAAACCAACACCTATTAGTAACCTAAGGTTTTTAACATACTCTTATAGCTCTGCTCCTTACTAAAAAGGCGGGTAACAATATCACCGTTTTCGTCGCGGTCTATAATAACATGCTTAGGGGCAGGTATCAGGCAGTGTTGTATGCCACCGTAACCACCCAGGCTTTCCTGGTAAGCGCCGGTATGGAAGAAACCAACATATTGCGGCTCTTCCTGTTGGGCATCTACTTTGGGCAGATAAACCTGCCCCGCGTGTGCTTCGGCGTTATAGTAATCAAGGCTGTCGCAGGTAAGGCCACCTAAGTTAACACGGTTGTATTCTTTATCCCAGTTATTAATAGCCAGCATTACAAACCGGTGGTTAATACCCCAAATATCTGGCAGGGTGGTAATA
>JBIPNX010000285.1:0-3759 GCA_044378145.1 Flavobacteriales bacterium
ATGTACTTAAATAACCCTGTAAAAATCAGCTTTTTATTTTAATTTATAGGTAACCATTGTTACACAGCGTAATAATAAAGGTGGTTAAATGAAAAAATTAATTAAACAGGATATTGGTAACAACGAAACATTTGTTTCCTCCATTCTTTGACAGAGGAGTAACTACAGAGTTAGGCAAAAAATCCGTATTTTTGTAGCTTATAAAACAATGGGTATTTTGTTTTGTGATATATGTCATAGAAGTACATAAAATACCACTATACCTTTGCTAAAAAAATAACAGTTATGTACGTAGAACAATTGTATACCGGATGTCTTTCTGAGGCAGCATATTATATAGAAAGTAATGGCGAGGCCGCTATTATTGACCCGCTCCGCGAAACGGAGCCTTATATTGAAATGGCGCAAAAGCGCGGTGCGAAAATTAGGTATGTTTTTGAGACACACTTTCATGCCGATTTTGTATCAGGGCATATTGATTTAGCCAAGCAAACCGGTGCTAAAATTATATATGGTCCAACAGCTAAAGCTGGTTACGATATTACTAACGCTGCAGATAACGAAGAATTTGCTTTGGGTGCTGTAAAAATAAGAGTATTACACACACCTGGGCATACAATGGAAAGCTCGTGTTTTTTGTTGCTTGATGAGAACGGGAAAGAGAGTGCAATATTTACTGGCGATACGTTGTTTGTAGGCGATGTTGGTCGCCCCGATTTAGCGGTAAAAGGTAATGATCTTACCCAAGAAGACCTTGCCGGTATGTTATACCATAGTATTGAGCGTTTAAAACGATTGCCCGATGATTTAACTATTTACCCTGCTCATGGTGCGGGTTCATCATGCGGAAAAAATATTGGCAAAGAAACCTGGAGCACTATAGGGCAGCAAAAAGCTACTAACTATGCTATGCGGCAACCTACTAAAGAGGCTTTTATAGCTGCTGTAACAGATGGCATAACGGCACCACCGGCATACTTTTTTCATGATGCAATGATTAACCAAAAGGGATACGAAGCTGTTGATGCTGTTGTTGCACGTGGCAATACAGCCCTTAGCGCCGATGCGGTAGAGGCACTTATTGAGCAAGGTGTTACAGTATTAGATACCCGTGCAGTGCTCGATTTTGAAAAGGGCTTCGTGCCCAATGCAGTAAATATTGGGCTAGATGGCCAATATGCAATATGGGTGGGTACTATTTTAAAACCAGAAACACCGTTGGTTTTAGTTGCAGAAAATGGTAAAGAAGAAGAGGCTGTGCTTCGCCTTGCACGTGTTGGTTATGAGAATGTAAAAGGTTATTTGCAAGGCGGTATTGCCTCGTGGATAGCAGCAGGCAAAAGGGTAGATGTTATAAACTCTGTTACTGCTGAGGAATTTGCCAGCCATTATAGCGAAAGCAAGGTGCTAGACGTTCGCCGCCCCAGTGAGCAGGAGACCACTGGTGTTATACCCGAGGCTACTTTAATATGCCTTGAAAAACTGGAGCAAAACCTTGCCGAGCTTGATAAAAATGAGCATTACTACGTTCATTGTGCCGGTGGCTACCGCTCTATAATTGCGGCATCGTTACTAAAACGCCATGGTTTTGATAACCTGACCAATGTTTATGGTGGTATGGGTAAAATTAAAGAAACAGGAGTGCCGCTGGTAAAGCCTGCAATGGCTGTATAAGCCCTTACCTCACCCCCTAACCCCCTCTCCTAAAGAGAGGGGGGGATAATAGATGATATGAAAAGTAATGCCCCATTGAGTATGATACATGCCGGTGGGGCATTGTCGTTACCCATGGTGGCTATACTTAACGCCGCGTTCGACTTTTCTGAAGCAAGTTTAAAACGTAGCCGCTGGATACCATACACTACCAACTGGCTAATACGTGTAGTGGCCTTTACCAGTGGAATTAAGCAAGGCAGCAGGGTAGCTGCTATGGTTATGGGGCGTTATATTATCCACAACAACAATACCGACCGCAGCCCTAATGCGTGGTTTGCCCTTATATGCCATGAGCAGAGCCATAGGAGCGAGGTTGGCCTGCGTGGAGGTTTATGGTTTTATATTAAGTATTTGCTGCAAGGGGTAAAGTATAAATACCGCGACATACCTACCGAGGTTACAGCCTATAGCTTGCAGGAAAAGGCTTTGCAACTATCGTACGCTAACAATGGGGAGGTGCTGAATATCTTGGAAAGCAAAACCCTTACTGATGCCGAAAAGTGTGAGATGCTGGTGGCTGTTGGCAAGCGGTTTAGGGCTAGAATGTAAAACAATTACTTACCAAACCTGTACGATGCGCCTGTAAGAAGGTATGATGTAGCCATAGGTGTTGCAAACTCATCGGTTACACGGGTAGTGTAGCCTTCGCTATCACTAAGCATCCAAAACGATTGGCGGAATTCAGCAGTAATGGCTATCCTATCGGTAATGTTAATTTTAACACCGGCACCAAAAGCAACAGATACGTTCAGCTCAAGGTTTTTATTTACGGTGTTTTGCGGGTACCAAATAGCGTCTTGCTGGTTTTGGTAATTCCACTTTGTTGTTCTTTTAAAGCCAAAGCCAAATTGGGTGCCGGCGTTGGCAAAGGGTTGCACCTTGCCATTGCCAAAAGCATAGCGCACCATTAAGGGCACCATTACATAATTCTCGGTAAAATTTGCCTCTGTTGGCGAAGGCCAAATATCAATAAAGGCATAGTCGATGCGGCTAAAACGGCGGTGCTCATACATAGCGCCTGTGCATAACGACAGGTGCTTGCCAAGGTATAAGTTGTTGGTTATGCCACCTGCAAAGCCAACACCGGGTGTTAGTTTTCCGTAGTCGAATTTAATGGTGGTGTAGTGTACGTTAGGCCCAACAACTAAGCCAACTTCATTTTGTACCTGTGCCGATGCTGTAAATGAAGCAACAATTGCGAATATAAATAATAGCTTTTTCATAGTATATCTCTTAAGTAGAGCTATAACGATAGAACTACCGTATTATTTTGCAGCCACCGCGGCATTTAACACCTTGGCATATACTGCCTCGTATTGCGGAAGTATATTATTAATGTCAAACTCCAGCGCCTTGTTATAGGCGTTCTCTTTAAACTGTGAGTGTGTAATAGGGTCAGTAAGTATTTTAAGGGCGTTGGAAGCCATATCGTCAACATCGCCAACGTTGCTGGTAAAGCCTGTTACCCCGTGTATGTTTACCTCGGGCAGGCCACCGGTGTTGGTAGATATTACCGGCACTTTAGATGCCATGGCTTCTAAGGCTGAAAGGCCAAAACTTTCTGTTTCCGATGTCAATAAAAACAAGTCAGAAACGGCCAATACTTTCTCTACGGTTTTAAGCTTACCCAGAAAGCGGACATCGCTCCAAAGGCCAAGCTCGCGGCAAAGGCTTTCTATATGGTTACGCTCAGGGCCATCTCCAACTAACAATAGTTTGGCAGGCATAGACTGGCGTATTTTGGCAAATACTTTTACCACATCTTCAACCCTTTTTACTTTACGGAAGTTTGATACGTGGGTAATGATATGCTCATTCTCTAACGCATAAAACGGGCGGAAGCAAGAGTCGGTAATATGCTCGTAATGCGTAATGTCTATAAAGTTGTGTACTACATCAATCTCTTTGGTAACCGGGAAAAGCCTGTAAGTATCTCGTTTTAAATCTGCCGATACGGCTGTTACTGCATCACTCTCGTTAATAGAAAAAGTAATAACGGGCCCGAATGAACTGTCTTTGCCTACCAGTGTAATATCAGTACCG
>JBIPNX010000286.1:0-3739 GCA_044378145.1 Flavobacteriales bacterium
CAAGGGCTTAGATTATTTTATTCCAGATGCTGATATTTTTCCATTAAGCGCCTTACCACCTGCACACCAAAAAGGCTATGTGGCTGTGGTTATTGCAGCTACTTATGCAACCAAACGTATGCCGCCAGACAGGCTTATAGAGCTTTGCAATAAAATAGAACAACCAATAGTATTGCTAGGTGGTACTGCAGAACTTCAATTAGCCGAATTGCTTGTTGTAAACGTTGGAGATAAAATTTATAACGCATGTGGCAGGTTTAACCTAAACCAATCGGCCAGCCTGGTAAAACAATCGCTTTGTGTTATAACACCCGATACCGGCCTAATGCATATTGCTTCTGCTTTAAAAAAACAGGTATTATCGGTATGGGGCAACACTGTGCCTGAATTTGGAATGTACCCCTATATGCCCGATGAAAGCTCAGTAATATTTGAAGTTAAGGGGCTAAGCTGCAGGCCTTGCTCAAAGCTAGGATACAACCATTGCCCAAAAGGTCATTTCAAGTGCATGAATAATATAGACCTTGATAAGATAACAGGGGCTATTAACTAGCTATTTTCTTATACCAGGTATATAGCTTCTCCATTTCAATAGCACGGTTACCATGCAGGGTAACTTTTTCCATAGCTGCCTGCTTTAGGCCATCAGGATAATTAGTAAGAGATGACATAATAGTATCGGCAAGGCATTGAGGTGTAGCTTCTGTTAGCTTAACACAAGTACCCTCAAAGAGCTCTTTATCATAGGCTTCTAAATCGCGTAAAATTAATGGGCAACCTGCTGCCATAGCTTCTAAAGCTGTATTCGGGGTTCCATCGCTATGAGGCACCATAAATGTTAATGCAGCATATTTATAACACGTCCACATTTCCATTTGAGTTAGCCTATCAAGAATAACATAGTCTAATCCTTCTATTTGGGCTAACCTGTTTTTCATTTCAGTAAAATAATTGCCTTCACCATAAATAAATGCAAACCTGTATTCTGCTAATGTAGATTTAGGTAATAACCTTAATGCTTCAATCTGCAATTCAACATTGTAAATAGGCCTTATATACCTAGGAGAAAAAACATACTTTTTACCACGCAATGACTCAGGCAAAAGGTCATTATTATCAATGCCCTTAATAGTATTAACATCAACCCCGCTGCGGATAAGCTCTACCGGGGCAACTGGCTTTAACACATTATTGATACTGTCTATTTGCTTCTGAGATGTCCCGGAAACCAATGATGCATTATTAAAGCTCTTTTTGAAAATATTAAATAAGTATGTATTCTGTATTTTCTTTATCCCTTTGCTCTTTAATAACTCCGGAATAACAATTAAAACATCGGAGCCACGGGCTGTAATTATATAGGGTGCTTTTATATATGCCCCCCAAATAGCATGAGGTGTAGCAAAAAGTATATGAACAATATCTATATTATTTTCAAAAATAATTCTATTTAAATTCCTTACAGATTGCCATACCTGAAAAGGATTTTTAAACGTGAATGGTTTGATTGATTTTAATGGTTTTATTTTATTTTCTTTGAAAAATGTAAAATCTGCATCAGTAACTTCGGTATCAAAAATATTTTCCCAAACAGCAAACAGATTACAATCCTTTTTATCAGAAAAGTAAGTCATCCACTTTTTATCGTGAATATTAAAAGGGGTACATATGTATAATATATTCACGATGGTTATCTATTAGGGCCTATAATCGAGTATGAATATATCAAATAGATTTTCTCTTTGAGCCTATTGCCGGGTTCATATATTATTGATGTAAGCAATGCTGAAACACCTTTACTATATTTTTTACTCAATAAATATGCCTGCCCCAGTTTAAAATACCCGTATGACAATGCCTGTTTTCTGACATTAAAAGATATTTTTTTATTGTTATTATCGTCAAATTTAAATATCACATCAAGGCACTCGTTGTGTTGAAATACCGACTTATAATTGGCATTAGAAACAGTCTGGTCGTCGTGCATTAAATACACTTGAGTAAATGCTCTTATGGGTATTATTTTATGCTTTGCAGCAATCCTCACCCAAAGCTCAGTATCTTCACCAATTCTGATTTTTAAGTCAAATTTATTTTTTAACAATACCTGCCTTTTAACACATACTGCTGCTACCCTAACAGGGTTCATTACAAAATATTCTTCAATGCTGTTATAATCGGCTACGGCTTTTCGATCATCTTCATTGGTTAAAACACCATTACGGTCTATAACATTTAACCCAAAAAGCATATCTACACCAGGGTTATCTCCAAGATTATTAATAAACTCCTGCAAATGATTCAGAAGGAAATAATCATCACTATCTATAAAACAAACATATTCTCCCTTTGCATTATCAATACCGTTGTTACGCGCGGCACTACGCTCTGCATTTTGCTGGTATATATACCTTATACGGCTATCGTTATATGCTTCTACAACCTGTTTGGTATTATCTGTAGAACCATCATCAACAACAAGCAATTCCCAATTAGTATATGTTTGTGCTATAACACTTTCAATAGCCCTGCCAATCATATTGGCCCTGTTGTATGTGGGAAGAATAACTGAAAAAAATGGGCTTTGCATTAATCTATAGCTATTAAATCGCAAATATAGCTGAAATGCCCGATAACGGACATATATACTTTGTCACAGGTTTTTATATTAAATTAGCGGCTTGCAAAAACAAGCAGAATGAAAAAACATTTTATTAAGGCGCTGGTATTACTGGCTGTCTTGCCACTTACAGTAGGGGCACAAACGGCCAAATTGGTAGAAAAAGTTACCAAAACTCCCGGCAAACTGGTTATACCATACGAAAAGTATGTATTGCCTAACGGATTAACCATTATTGTACACGAGGACCACTCTGATCCTATTGTACACGTAGACGTAACCTACCACGTAGGTTCTAACCGCGAGAGCATAGGCCGCAGCGGCTTTGCTCACTTTTTTGAGCACATGATGTTTCAGGGCTCTGATAACGTAGCCGATGAGCAACACATTAAAACAGTATCGGCCGCCGGTGGCTCAATGAATGGTACCACCAATAGCGACCGTACCAATTATTTTGAAACCGTACCAAGCAACCAACTAGCCAAAATGCTTTGGTTAGAGGCCGACCGTATGGGCTTTTTGCTAGATGCTGTTACCCAAAAGAAATTTGAGGTACAACGTTCTACCGTTAAAAACGAGCGTGGGCAGAATTATGATAACCGTCCGTATGGTTTGATTTACGAAAAAACCGCATCGGCATTATTTCCATTTGGGCACCCATACTCGTGGTCTACCATTGGTACATTGGCCGATTTGGACCGTGTGGACGTTACCGACCTTAAAAGCTTTTTTTTACGTTGGTATGGCCCTAACAATGCTGTTTTAACTGTAGCGGGTGATGTTACACCTGCCGAAGTGGTTAAACTGGCTGAGAAATACTTTGGCCCTATACCACGTGGCCCTGAGGTTACTAATATGCCCAAGCAACTGGTAACGCTTGATAAAGACCGTTACATATCATACGAAGACAATGTGCGTTTCCCTATGATTAAAATGACGTACCCAAGTGTGCACAACTACCATGCAGACGAAGCGCCACTTGATGTGCTTGCTGATATTTTAGGCGGGGGCTCTAACACCTCTATTTTCTATAAAAACTTTGAGAAACCGGGCTTAGCTATCCAGGCTAACGTGTCTAACCCATGCAGCGAGTTAGCGGGCGAGTTTACTATTACCGTA
>JBIPNX010000287.1:0-3730 GCA_044378145.1 Flavobacteriales bacterium
GTGTGTAACCATCATGTACGGGAATGGCTTGTCGTATATTCTGTCGAACGCGTTGGTAATAACCTTTAATATATCGGCAAGGCTTTTTATGTGTGCGGGGGTAAACTCGCTAAGGTTGGCAATGGCGTCTTTAGCTACTACAAATACACCAAAGGGATAATCGGTAAAGTAGGGCAGGTAGGCAACAAAATGGTCGTTCTCGTAGAGCCACCGCTTTCCGTCTTTGCGCTCTATATTGGTTATTACATCAAACAAATTAAAACCCTGCGTATGGTAATAATCAATACTGTTAGATAGTTCTTCTTCAACCTTGGGAGGTACCCAGGAGTAGGCATACAATTGCCCGTGCGGGTGGTGTATGGTAACCCCTACTTCTTCGCCACGGTTTTCAAACGGAAATACGTATTCTATTTTAGGGTCGGTGCTCAGTTCATCATTACGCTCTTTCCACACTTGAATTATACGTTCAATATGGGCGCGTTTAAGGCTACCAAAGCTTGCGTTATGGTCGGGCGAGTATAATATAACCTCGGCCCTGCCGTAAGCTTCTGTAGTTCCGTATAATGGGTGTGGGTGTTCTTCAACAGCACTGGGCATTTCGCTAAGCACAGGGAAATCGTTTTTATAAACCAGCACATCATACGTATCGGGAACCTGCCCGCTACCGGGGCAAAAGGGGCAAAAATCTTTAGGCAAATGCGGGCGGTTTTGCCTTGATGCTGCATGTATTACCCACGTGTTTAACAGCGGGTTGTAGCGTAGTTCTGACATGGCTGCAAAGTAACTATTTAATGCTTTGCCACTTGTTTTTTTATGCTAACGGCTCGCCGAAAATTTCAACAAGCTTGGCTTGTGTAACAGGTTTGGTTATGTAGCTGTTTACCGACTCAATTGCCTTGGCACGTTTAATGTCCTGATCGTTTATTGATGAGGTTAGTATAAACAGCGTAATAGGTTTGTTAATTTCAGGCTTAAGCTTTGCATATTCAACCAAAAACTCCCAACCATCCATTATGGGCATATTAATATCCAGCAAGATAATGTCGGGCATTAAAATGCCTGTGCTGTTGGCGTTTTTTAAAGCCTCCAGCGCATCGGCACCGTTGGGAAATGAAAATACCTCATCGCAATAATTGCGAAGAGAGATTAATTTTTTTAGGCTGTAAACAAAAATAGGATCGTCGTCAATAATGTAAGCGGTAACTGCCTTACTCATCAAAAATATTAGAATAGAATTTTAAAAGTGGTGCCCACGTTGGGCTCGCTTAATACTTTAATTTCCCCCCCAAGCGCGTCTATTTGGTTTTTAGTAATAAACAGGCCAACCCCACGCGCATCGGGGTTGCTGTGAAAAGTTTTATACATCCCGAATAATTTAGAGCCATAACGCTCTAAATCAATACCCAGCCCATTGTCTTCTACGGTCAATGTTTTGCGTCCATCTTCAACCGATGTCAGGATTTTAATAAATGCCCTGCGGTCGGGGTGGCGGTATTTAATTGCGTTTGTAGTAAAATTAAGCAGTATGCTTTCTAAGTACGATGGTACACTCTCAATTTCAGGACAGGCAGAAAAATCGGTTAGTATAGTTACGCCGTTTTCTTTTAAATCGGCCTGTACTACACTTATTATTTTAGAGTAAACCCTGTCAAATTGCAACACTTCTTTTTTAAGGGTGTTGTTGGTTTGTATCTGTACAATCTCGTTAAGGTTGTTTATTGTTTCGTATAGCGATTGTCCAAGGCGTTTAACATAGCCTATCATTTCCATACGTTCAATATCAGAATCTGCATTCTCTAATATTTCGGTCACCTTTACAAGGTTGCCGCTGTGCGCACGCAGGTTGTGTGTAACAATATGGGCAAAGTTTAACAGGCGCTTGTTTTGCTCTTCAATAGTAGCATAGGTTTTGCCCAGTTCTTCTTCTCTGTTTTTTTGGCTGGTAATGTCTTGTGTTACCCCTCTTAAAAATGCAACTTCACCTTCATTTCCAAATACGGGTATTACTTTATTGTATATCCACTTTTTGGTGCCATCGCGCAGGGTTATCTGGTTTACCGATTCGTACTCTTTACCCGTAGCAATTATTTCCTGCAATTTTTCGTTACGCTCTTTCCATTCTTCGGGCGTAAACATATTTTGCCTGTCTTGTTCGCTTATGGGCATATTTTCGTCGTGCCCGTATAATTGGTAGCCTGCTTTGGTAAGAAAAAACTCTTGGGTAGCAAGGTTTAGCTCCCAACCGGCAATATTGGCCAGGCGTCCGGTTTCATTCAATAAAAACTCAGACAGCTCCAGCTTGCGGCGCATAGATATTTTGTCGTGGCGGTTTATTATAACGCCCGACATGCGCACTGTATTTCCGTTTTCGTCGCGCTTTGCACTGCCCGATGTTTCAAACCATTTATACCCATCGCTTTTGGTGCGCAGGCGTATCTCCAGTTCGTAAGGTATATTATATTCTAAGTGGTTTGAAATAGCCATTTGTATGGCATCGCGGTCTTCTTCGTGTACCAGGCCATCTACAAATGTGCCAAAAGAGGGCTCTATTTCGCCATCCTCATAACCCAGCAGTTGGTAGTAGCTGTCAGACCACCAGGCTTTGCCGGTTACAATATTCCAATCCCACACCCCGGCATTTACCCCCTTGGTAATAAGGGCGAGGACATCCTCTTTTTCGTATTGGATTGTATTCATTATTACAGTTTTACCTAGATTAAGCAAAAACAAAATTATACAGCTTTAGCAAAATAAAAAGTCTTCTTATTTTCCAAAAATCAGAAAGGATGCACATTGCAAAATATTATCTATCATTGCAATAAACCAATTTTAAAAATGCAGTTAGGCTTTTTCGATTACGCCATTATTATACTCTATTTTGTTTTTGTAGTTGGCATTGGCCTTTTGCTAAAACGTAAAATCAAAACCAGTTCCGATTTTCTGTCATCGGGCCGCAACATCCCGTTGTGGATTACCAGTTTAGCTTTTATATCAGCCAATTTGGGCGCGCAAGAGGTTATAGGCATGGTGGCATCGGGAGCCAAATATGGTATTATGACCGGCCATTTTTACTGGCTTGGCGCTATACCGGCAATGGTATTTTTAGGGGTGTTTATGATGCCCTTTTATTATGGCAGCCGTGCGCGTTCGGTGCCTGAATATTTGGTGCTCCGCTTCGACGAAAAAACCCGTGCATTCAATGCGCTATCATTTGCCCTGATGACAATTTTTTCATCAGGCATATCACTTTACGCGTTGGCAATGCTTTTTCAGGCAATGCTGGGTTGGGAGTTTTCTTTCTCTATACTTATAGCCGCAGGCATTGTTATGGCCTATACGTTTACCGGCGGGCTTACCAGCGCGGTGTATAACGAAACGTTGCAGTTTTTCTTAATCGTATTAGGCATAGCCCCTGTAGTGTTTATCGGCCTGCACGAAGTGGGTGGAGTAGATGGTTTAGTGGCCAACCTGCCTGAAAGTATGACCCACACCTGGACACACCTTGGCAGCGAAAGTGATAATGCAATGGGCGTAAACTGGTGGCAAATGGCATTGGGGTTGGGCTTTGTACTATCATTTGGGTATTGGTGTACCGATTTTTTGGTAGTGCAACGCGCCATGATAGCCCGCAACATGAACGAGGCGCAACGCACACCTATTATTGCGGCTTTGCCTAAAATGCTTATGCCTTTGGTAGTAATACTTCCGGGCCTTATTGCGGTGGCATTGG
>JBIPNX010000288.1:0-3727 GCA_044378145.1 Flavobacteriales bacterium
GATTATTTACCAAAGGATGAAAAATTCAAACTAAAGTGGGTATCTATTAACGATTGATTACTATGCACCGGAAACAAATAGATAAAGGGATATAGAATATTGGTTCAAAAGCATTTACATTCTATTCCCTTTATCTGGTAATCTCTTAATTAAAAGCCTTGCTCATCAGCACTTGGGCCGTAGCTTCCCGGTATTGGAATATTTAATAAGCGTAAGAACACACCCAGCTGTGCGCGATGGTGTATGGTTTGGGCATAGGCATGACGGATAGATTCGTACTTAGAGTTATCAGCCAGAATTGTATCGCCGGCACGTAGTACCCAACGCTCGTTTAACCTGTTCTCATCGGTTAACTCATCAAGCGCCATTCGGCCCGAAGCCAGGGCTTTGTTAAACACATCAACCAACTCTGCATTGGTTTTTACAATGGTAGGCACGTAAGGGGTAGTGGCAAAATCTATTCCATCGCTGTTAATTGAAAAGGCTATCCACTCAGGCATTTCAGCAACGTGGGTAGATAGCTGCATTAGGTTCATGCTTTTAGGATGTGGTTTCCAGTCCCACTTATCCTCGGGCACAATAGCTAACATTTTACGGGTAATGGCAGACTCGTCTTCCAGCTCTTTCTTTAGTAGTTCAATAATGTTCATATGGTTGTTTTTTAATTATACCGCAAAGTAAATGGGGCATACTGACAACCCTATGGCAGTGTATAAATGAAAAACTAAAAAATGAATTCAAAATGTAGAATTTCAATACTGAAAACTAGCCCCTAACACCTAGAACCTAGCACCTAAAAATTACCAATCAACAGGCAAATCCTTCATATACTCTGTCAGCGGCATATGCTGTGTAAAGGTGAAGGGTTCGCTGGTGTTTTGGAGCTTAGTAATGCGGAGCACTTTAAAATCGCGGTAGGCGCGGCGCAGGTGGCACCATCCTATTAAATGCCATGCAAAGGCATAAAAGATTAACCCGATAGGCTCTATCTCGCGGCGACTAACTTCGTCCTTGTTATTTTTATACTCTAATACAAGCACTGTTTTCCCTGCAATTGCATTTTGTATATCGGCCAGGTATTCCATATCCTTAACAAAACGTTGCGGAGTTTGTATTTTAATATTGGCCGATAGTTCTTCTGCCTTCTCTTTTTGAGAGTTTTTTAAAACGTTTTTAACCTTAGTAAGCGCATTGCGGTAGTGGGTATCAATAGATTTATCGGCAAAATAGCCCACCATAGGTTCCATCAATAGCAAGGCGTTTGCTTCTTCTGTTGTAAACGATACCGGAGGCATAAAATGGCCGTTAACAATAAAATACCCATACGGCTGCTCAAAGCTAACGGGTACGCCAAGGTCGCTAAGGGCACGAATGTCTCGGTAAACAGTACGTACGCTAATTTCAAATTTCTCCGAAATTTTCTCTGCAGTAACATACTTACGAGATTGTAATAATATGAGAATACCAAACAGACGGTCGATGCGGTTCATGCAACAAATATAGGTTTTAGGTGCTAGGTTAAAGGGACTAGCAACGAGTAAAATTTTTGATGGTTGAATGCCAATAATTAAAACCTATCGTTTTATATTAGCGTATTAGTATGTAGCTAAATCAATCATACCATGAAAACCACAGCGTATATCCTATCGGCAGTTACCATGCTGCTGTTTGCCTGCAAAACAAAAGAAGCCCCTATTGTAAAAGGGGGCAGTAAAGTCGCCGATGGCGACAAAAGGGGTAGCACGGACCAACGTGCACCATTACTCAATCAAAATGCGTTTTTAATTACCAAAACCACCAACGACAAAACCTATGCCTATAGCCCTAAGAACCCGGTTAAGGTAGGCGGTGTTGTAGACTCTGAAGGACCATTAAATGAGCGCCGTTTTATTAATGGGCTGCGTGGCCCTAAAGGCGAGATATTACAATTTACACGCTCGGGTAGCTGCTGCAGCTTTAAAACCCCCAATGGCTTTATAAATGAGACAGGCTTGTTAGACCATTACCTTGTGTATTGGGATGGCTGCAAAGACACCCTGGACATCTACATAAACATGTACGACTTTGGCGAGTTGTATGTGCCTGTTGGGTTAAAGGCGAGGGAGTAGGAGTTACCTTCTAAATTAAAAAAAAGAATTATTTTTTTTAGTTGCATCAGCTATTGTTGAACTATTGTAATTACATACAAGAGCATAGTCAGAAATTTTATTAATATTTTTATATTTGAATTATTTAGTTTTGACTATGCGGGTTTTGTTTGTGCAATTTTTGGTGTTTTTATTTTCGGCAAGTATTTATGCCCAAACCAATGTAGTTACCTATGCTGGAAATGAAGGTAAGGAAACTTTTTACGATGTTCTGGAACTTAGCGATGGCACCTTTTTGGTTTGTGGCTATGCTGATAATCTGGACTGGGTTGATCCGCTGGTTAACAAGGTACAGTTAGTCAATGTAGGCGGGATACCCAATGGCTTAGGAACAAATAAATTTGGTATTATTCTTCACCTTTCTAAAAATCTACAGCAGTTACTTGATGTGGTTCATTTTCCACAGGGTGCGGTTGAGGATATACGTTTTATAAAGACAAATACACAGCCTTATACAACTACCGGAAACCTATACATAAGTGGAAATACCAGCGATACGTATAATAACGATGGAGGGTATTTTTTTGCAAAGCTTAATAATAATTTTGTTAATGGTATTCCCACAGCGTTAGAATGGAGCACAAAGGTTTGGGCTGAAAGTGGTCCAAAGGATTACCATCCCTGGGATGTTACAAATGATGGCCGCATATTTTATATTTCAGGTCAGGCCCATGCTTACGACTGGAGTGCAATTTATTGCCTTGACGCAAATGGACAGCGAATGGTGGTTGAAAACTGGCGCACGCATTGGCTTAAAAATGGTCAGGAGTTTAAGGGTACACCCGCATCATCAAACCCTAATGGTGGCATTGATTCAGTTAAATACAGTGGGGTAGTGTTAAAAAACTGGGGGCGTTGCGACCTTCGTTCGTGGACATCTACAGATTATAATCAGTGGATGTCTGACGGCAATGGAGGGACACGCAAAGGCAAATGGCCTATTGATGTGTTATTCAGTGGCCCTTGCGACCCTCAAAATCCATCTTCTGTTAGTCCCGGGTATACAGGCTATTCGGCTACTTCATGCTGCCCTGTTTATGGCGGCTCTTCTATTGTTGTTGACAAGCGTAATAATGACCTGTACATTGGGATGAACATGAAAAGCACTGCAAGTGCAGAATATGGCAATAGTCCCGATTTTGAACCTGCTTTAATAGCTATGAATGTTTCAGGCACATTGAAATGGTGGAGCAGGCTCTATCATGAAGTTACTCCCGCAGGAGACACAGTAGAATCTATACCTGACCAATATATAGATGCTTTGGCAATAGATTACCAAAATAATAAACTGGTTGTAAATGCACGCATGCATGGTAACAATACTGAGAATTTTTGGGAAGGAAATACAATTGCCGCAGACCAGGCTGCTTATGGTTTTCAAAACCGGTTTACCGGCACCAATGGTAATATTCACGAGTCGTGGCTGGGTAAGCTAACCCTGGCCGATGGTGTATTAACTAATAGTACTTATGTTGCCGAATTGGCTGAAGGTACAGGAAGTTTAGGGACACCCCATCCCGATCCCAATCTTGATGGTTGGCCTGACCCTAATACAGGCTGGCCCGATGTTAATACAACCC
>JBIPNX010000289.1:0-3724 GCA_044378145.1 Flavobacteriales bacterium
ATGAACGATGGGTTGCCTGATAACTCTATTCGCAGTGTATTTGTTACGCCAGACAGTACGGTTTGGTGCGGCACATTTACCAGCGGCATTGTAAAATTTAAAAACGGAGTGTTTACCAACTTTAACTCATCAAACTCTAACCTACCCGATAACTTTGTAAAAGCCTTTGCCTTTGAGCCTCCATCAACACTTTGGATGGGTACAACAGGCGGGCTGGCAAAAATTAAAAACGATACCATTACCGCTTACGATTTGTCGCAGATAGGCTTAGAGTCTAACCACGTAGCTTCTGTAGCCGTAAGGCCCGACGGGGTAAAAATATTTGGTATGGTAAACGGGGGCTTTGCCTATTATAACGATACTACGTTTACCTTTTATACCCACAACAACTCTAGCCTGCCCGATAATACGGTAATGGGTATAGCGCTGGATACCGAAGGTAACGCATATATGGCAATGCCTACAGGCGGCTTAGTTGCCCACTTTGGCGGCAACGTTTACCAGATATACAACCAGGGTACCATACCTAATATGGAGAGCAACAGCTTTCGTTGTGTTACTAAAGACCCCTGGGGCTTTTGGGCAGGCAGTGTAGATAAAGGTGTTTTCAGGAAAACAGGTACCGGTAACTTTATTAATCAGGCCAACCTGAATATTGTAACGCCTACCGTTCCGGCTGAGTTTATTTTGTGCGGCCACGTTCCGGCTGCTACTTTTAAGAACCAGGTTTTAACCACCTGGATTGGCAGCGACCAAGGTGGCTTGTATTCTATTCAAATGTCTAACTCTATTAGCAACAGCGCTATTGATAACTCCGTTACTTTTTGGCAGGGCGATAATAACCAGATGCTGATAAAATCAACCAACAAACTATTGCAGGTTGCTGCTTATAGTATTGATGGAAAGTTGATCTCAGAAGTTAATCCGAATGATCTATCTGCATTGCTAAACCTAAGCAACAACCACGGTATGGTTATTATTCGTGCCATTACTACCAAAGGTATTGCAGTGGGTAAGGTGGTGGTGGAGTAATATGGCCCTTTTTACCTCACCCCCTAACCCCCTCTCCTGAAGAGAGAGGGGGAACAAAAACAATGGCAAAGATTTATATTGAAACTCTTATTAATGCTCCTATAGAAAGGGTTTTTGACCTTTCGCTGAATATTGATTTGCATAAGCTATCGATGGTGCATACTAACGAAGAAGCTATTGCAGGGCGTACTTCGGGCATTATACAAGAGGGCGAATGGGTTACCTGGCGGGCAAAGCATTTGGGCATTACCCAAAAGCTTACGGTTAAAATTACCAAAGTTGAACGTCCGCGCTACTTTAGGGACGAGATGGTGAAGGGTGCTTTTAAAAGTATGGCCCACGAACATATTTTTGAAGCCAAAGGCGACCGCACTTTAATGATAGATGTGTTTGAGTTTGAATCGCCATTTGGGCCTATTGGCAGGTTGTTCAACGCCCTGTTCTTAGAGAACTATATGCGTAAGCTATTAACAGAACGTAACGAGGTCATTAAGCGGGTGGCGGAGAGTGAGGAGTGGAGAAAGTTGGAGGGGATAAATTAAAAAGCCCCTTTCGGGGCTTTTACTATCGTAGCGTATGGAACACGTTTAGTACATCATCGTCGGCTTCAATTTTATCTATCAGCTCCAATACTTCTTCTTCGTGCTCTGGCGATAAATCGGCATACGTATTAGGTATGCGTTGCAGCTCGGCGCTAATGGCTTCTATCTTTCTGCTCTCTAACGCTTTTTGCATGTTGTTAAAGTCGGTATAATCGGTATAGATATACAATACCCCTTCTTCCTGGTCTTCAACAATCTCTTCTAAGCCAAAGTCGATAAGCTCCAGTTCCAGGTCATCAATGTTCTGGCCTGCTGCACTTATTTTAAATACCCCTTTGCGGGTAAACATAAAGCTTAGAGAACCTGATGTACCCAGTGTACCGCCGTTACGGGTAAAGTACATGCGTATATTGGCAACGGTGCGGGTAGGGTTATCGGTAGCACACTCAACAAAAATAGGAATACCGTGCGGGCCATAGCCTTCATAAGAAACCTCTTCAAAGCCACGCTCGTCTTTACCGGCAGCCTTTTTAATGGCGGCCTCTATACGGTCTTTAGGCATGTTAAGGTTTTTAGCATTTTGAATAGCCACGCGTAAACGCGGGTTAAACTCAGGGTCGTCTGTGCCGCCCTTTACTGCTAATGCAATTTCGCGTCCGGCCCTGGTAAAGCCTTTTGCCATTTTATCATATCGCGCAAACATTTTGTATTTACGCTTCTCAAATCCACGTCCCATATCTGGTTCTATCTAATTTTGATGCAAAAATAATCAATCTATTCGGTTAGTAAAATATATCCCCACTTACCGTCTTTTTTAACGGGGATAAGGCCATCTACACAGTTACCTGCCAACTCAAACTGCGGGGTAACAATTTTCTCTCCTGCAGTATTAATCACGCCAATGTAGCCATCCATTTTAACAGTAGCTACGCCATCAGAGAATTTAGACACTTTCTCAAACTCCATAGGAAAAGGCTGCTTGCCTGATTTATCAAGAAAACCAAAGTAATGGCCATCGGCAACGGGTAAAAAGTCTTCGCTAAAAGGGCCGTCTGTCCACCAGCCGGTGTTAAGGGCAAACAATTTTTTGCCTGTTTTATCGTAGTAGGTTGCCACGCTCTCGCCCGATGCGTTGTTCTCAAAAACCTCTATAACCCCATCGTTAAAGTTGGCCTGCATATCAAACTTAAAGGGGATAACAACCTGGCCCGCTTTATCAATAAAGCCAAATTTGCCGTTCTTCTGCACACATGCAAGGCCTTCAGAAAACACACCGGCATCTTCGTATTCCATTGGTATTACCAGTTTGCCTGAAGTATTGATATAGCCCCATTTATCTTTTAACGATACGGCGCAAAGCCCATCGGAAAAAGTGCCAACGTTGGTATACGTCAACGGCACAACGGTTTCGCCTTTGGTGTTATAAAAACCATATTTAAGGCCGTAAAAGAAGTACGTCATGTTATTGTTGAAGGGCAATAGGTTGCCATATTTACAGGGTACTATCTCCCTCCCCCAGGCATCAATAAAGCCGTAATCACCTTTTTGCACCTTGGCGCAGCTATCGGTAACCGGGAATATTTTATCGTAGCTCTTTTCGCATAAAACTTTGCCCTGGTAGTTTATCATACCAACCATGCCGTTGCTCCTTTTAAACGACGATACTTTGCCTGTAAAAGGAAAAAGCTCGGTATACTCAACCGGTATAATCTCTTTACCATTGGTATCTATAGCGCCAAACAGGCCACCTTTTTTAACTATTGCAACACCGTTGCTAAAGTCGCCCGCCTCATCGTATGCAGGGTTTACCAACCAGGTATAACCCACCTGTGCATTGGCTGTGCCAACAAGGGCCATTATCAGTAAAAAACAAAATCGTTTCATTGGTTTGTGTATTATGGCTATTTTCGGGCATAAATCTATGAAAAAGCAAGCTGACAAAAAGGCAAAACAACCATCTCCCTCATTTTTTTCGGGGCAGGCAATGCACCAATTGCTTATTTGCCTGTTGGTATTGGTGTTATATGCCAATAGTTTTAAAAACGGCTATGCTATTGACGATAACCTGGTAACCAACACCAACGAGGTAGTAAAGAAAGGCATTTCGGCCATTCCGGAGATATTTACCACTAACTATGTAACGGGCGCAG
>JBIPNX010000499.1:0-3721 GCA_044378145.1 Flavobacteriales bacterium
CAATGTTTATGTTCTTGCGGATGATGATGTTGGTACCGTCAACCGAAATATTAATCATCGGGAAGTCTTTAATAGCCTTGCAAACCGCCTCAATAAAAATAGGGGTAAAGGTTATTTTCTCGCCCTCGCGTTTTTCAAACTCCTTCTTAATCCTGTCGCGCCATAAAACAATGTTGGTCACGTCGGCCTCTACAAACGAGGTAACGTGTGGCGATACATGCTTGCTCATTACCATATGCTCGGCTATAAGCTTGCCCATACGGTCCATTTCAATAATCTCGTCGCCACCCATCATGCTCACTGCCGGTGCCTGAATGTTTGCAGGCTGCGCGCTTGGTTTACTTTGGGGCTGAGGTTTAACTGCCGGGGCACCGTTTTTACCACGGTTTGGCAGGTACGCTATAATATCGTCTTTGGTAAGGCGACCGTCTTTGCCTGTTCCGGCAATAGTTTCCAGTTCGTCTATACCAATATTTTCCTGCTTGGCAATGCTCTTAACCAGCGGCGAATAAAACCTTCCGCTTGGCGATGCACCCACTTCGGCAACAACTGCAGGGGCAGCGGCTTCAACAGCGGTGTTTACGGTAGCTTCAACAGCTTCTACCGCCACAGGGGCAGCAGCAACCTCGGCTACGGCAGCGCCTGCACCACCTTCGGTTTCTATAACAGCAATGGCAGAACCTACCTGTATTACGTCGCCGTCGTTAAACAGCTTTTTGCCTAAAATTCCGGCCACCGGCGATGGTATTTCCGAATCCACCTTATCGGTAGCAATCTCCAACACAGGCTCATCCAGCTCAATGCTGTCGCCCTCGTTCTTCAACCATTTAATAATAGTCGCCTCGTGTACGCTTTCGCCCATTTTGGGCATTGTTAAATTAAACTGAGCCATAAATAACGCATCGTTTTGAGAGGGCAAAGGTAGTAATTTGTTGATAGTAGTTAGTAGTCGGTAATCAGTAGTCGGATTTACCTCATCCCCCGGCCCCTTCTCCTAAAGAGAGAAGGGGAGTTATTATTCCTCCCTCCCCGCTTCGCGGTGCTCCCTCCAAAGGGAGACAAAATTCTACGCCTAAGTGCGGTGGGTTGTCCACGCCCTGTGTGAACACAAAATTTTGCATGGCAATCAGTGTGGTTAGCCTTGTGCGAGAGCAAAATTGCAGTGTTTTTGGGCGTGGGGTCTTTTCTTTGGTTCGTTTCTTTGGACAAGCAAAGAAATGAACGCTGTCGGCAGACACTCTCCTCACTCCTCGCTTCTCCCTCCTCTATAAAAGATACCCAACTCCTCACCGTCCTTTCCGGCAATTCCATTGCACTGGCAATATCCCTATAACTCATCCCCTGGCGACGCATTTCTTCGGCGGAAATCATGCGGGCATTTCTGCGCTCGGTAGCGGTGGGGAGCAGCACTTTTTCTTCCCGCTCTGTTCCGCATGCCTGCACCGACAGAATCGTCGGTGGTTGTAGTAAAAAATGAGAGTTTTGCGCATCCCGACGATGAATGTCGGGATAGTTGTTTTTAACAACTATTTCCAACACCTCGGGCAGGGTATTTTCACCCAAAGGCTGACTGGTATTTTTTAGCAGTTTGATGTAGCGTTTACCCTCTTGCCTGCAATGATTAGCAATGCACACAATACTATCGGCATTCGGGGCCAGCAGATTGCTTTTATACAGACTGCTTATGGTGGGCGCTTTGCTCAGGTTGCGGGGTTTGTTGTTCAGGGTAATGAGTATAGAAACCCCCTGCTGCACTTTCAGGGCATTGAGCTTAAGCATAAAGTAATTCCACATAGCGGGTTGCAGGTGCATGCGGTCGGGCTGGTCTATAATAACCACCTGCGCTTCGGTTTCAGCTACCATATCGTCCAGCGCGTTCACCAACCGTTCGCCCAACGTTGCCCTGCCCGTTGCAAAGGCATCAGCATTCAGGTTGGCGTAAAACAAGTTCTCCGAAACCTCCCCATCGCCATACCGCATCCGCATATCCGCCCCACTCAACTCAAACCCAATAAATAGCACCTTCCTTTTAATCCCCTCTTGAGAGGCCCGTCCGAATGGGTGAAGCGATTCATCCGGGCGGAGGTGGCACGCCTGCGGCGTGACGGGGTGTGTAATTTCTTCATTCTCACTCTCATTCTCCCTCTGCCCTAAAAAGGGCTGTCCCTCCGCTACCGCCCTCGCCAACCGAATAGCCACCGTACTCTTACCCGTACCCATATCGCCCGCCAGTATGCATAGCTGACCGGTTTGCCAATAATTGCCCCATAGTTTTTCGGGTTGTTTGGTGGGTTTGTTTAATACCTCTGTCAAGCTGTAGCGTTGCAACAGGTTGGGCAGGTTAGGATCGTTATACGGTATCTCAATACCCGGCAATGGCGGACCGCTGATACGCACAATGCGTTTTTCAACCATCTCGCCCTGGGCGTTAGGTTCCATTGTTTTAATAAACTGAATATCGTGCTTTACGACAGGAGGGTTGAAAGGCAATTTCATAGTAGGTAGGTTATATCAAAAAAATACAAATATATAACAATTTATAAGGCTTGTCAAGAAGTACTTCGCATCTCTTTTTAACTGAGAATATAAAAAGTGATTGTCATTCCCGCGCAGACGGGAATCTCACTGAACGGTAATTTTTTATCACTTTAATTCTTTAATTTGTAAAAAGAATGCAAAGCAAAAGTGATCACGTGTAAAATGTCTACTAAGCCTAAATGGAGATTCATATAAGTTTATACTACTCTCAACTATTTGGTCCTGTTAATGAGCCTCAAAAGAAATTTACAGAATTATTAAAGGAGTTAGATTTTTCTGATACTATAATTACAATTTCAGGTATTCAAAATTCTTTTAAAGACAAGAATTCGACACCTAAAACTGATTCCGAATTTTGCTTTTTTTATCAATCTTATTAAAGACGATATAATAAGAGCAAGGGTTAAAAGAAATTATTCGGCATTGATAGATGAATATAATAAAGAGGGTAAAAAGACTTCAGTATTTAACAGCTTCTATTTGACAGAATATTTAAATAGGTTTATTAAGATTAATAAGCCTGAAAAAAGTATCCTCCAAATTAATGTATTAGAACATATAAAGACAATAAGCCAAGAGTCATATCAAAAAATATTTGAATCATATTTGTTACTTATTCAATTAATTGAAGAGCCAGAGGATAAGAATGCTGATAATAAAATAGTAATAAAGCAGGAAAGACATTTTAAGCGGTTTTTTTATAACAACATGTTGTCTTTATCTATGAGACAATTTTACTTGTTTCAAAATTCTAATGTATTGACGGAGATGTTGAAATCTTTTGCGTTTATTAGATTTATTTTTTATGATGAAACAATAAGTAAATACACTTCAGAATATCTCTCTTTCTATAAATGCAACGCAAATGAGTTTTTAGCAAAAATATACGACTTAATTAAAATATTTAATACAAAGAATGAAAACAATTCATATACATACATAATTGAAACGAATAGACTCCCAGAGAATGTAAGATTTTTCCTTGATAATTTCGCAGTTTTAGATTTAGGCAGTATTGATGAGAGTGTGAATTTTCTAAAATTAAAACCAATAATAAAATTAGGAGAAAATTACATTTTGTTAAGTAGGTTGTATAATATTAATCAACTGATTACACGATTTAAGCATGACTATTACAATAAAACAACAATTGCCAAAGAATTTGGTGATAATGAATATTCTC
>JBIPNX010000290.1:0-3721 GCA_044378145.1 Flavobacteriales bacterium
GCTCCAGCCATAATAGCTCACAGGGTTGCCGTTATGCTCTTCTTTATACGGGCCTGTTTCGCCATCAAATACAAAATCGGTAGAGATAAAGAGCATCTTGGCCCCTATTGATTTGCAGGCATCGGCAACGTTTTGTGTGCCTTCAATATTAACGTGGTTGCACAGTTCCTTGTCTGTTTCGCAGGTATCGGGTGCGCTTATAGCAGCAGAATGGATAACCACATCAGGTCGCAAATCGCCAAGCAGTTCAACAACATCCTTATGATCTGTTATATCCAGCTGATAAAAGGCAACATCGGGTAGTACTATTTTATCGGGAGAGGAAGATGTGGCAATAACAGTGTATTGCGGCAGCTTATCAAAAGCCCTGATTAATTCGCGGCCTACAAGGCCATTAGAACCGGTAATAAGAATGGTTGGCATACTACAAATCCCACACGCGTGTGCGGCCGGGGCGGATGTAATTTTTCATCCGCAACCAAAAAGCCAAAATCATGTAAATAATAACCGGTGAGCCTATGGTTAAAAACGAGGTATAGATAAAGAACAGACGTATTGGTGCCGGTTCCATATCAAGCTTTTCGCCCAAATAGGTACAAACGCCAAAGGCCTTTTGCTCAAAATACTGTTTAATTTTACCTACCATTCTTTAATAAATGCGTTCCGATACTACAAAGTAAGCATTTTTTTTCGTCACAGTACATATTTTTTAGTTCAATGCCCCCTTGGGTGTTGTGGGCATTCTTCATTGGAACGTTTAACGCCTGCCACCCCTTAACTATTGTATTGCTCTCAGGGCTTGTTTTTGTAAGGAGTTTCAACGACCGATTTCGGTAGTACTCATCGCTATGTTCTATGCCGTATGCAAACAGTGTTGGAACAAGGGAATTGATAAAAATATTCTCTACCGAAGCTGCGCCCATGTGCTTTTCTTTCAGGGCTGATTCTTTATCAAACACATAATGCGTATCCCAATATTCAGAGGCTTTTACATCAAACAGCTCACGCAGCTCTTCAGTACGTTTGGTTTCTAAAACCTTTGCAAACAACCCGTTCGATTTGATTATCAGCGCAGCAAATTGCGCCAGCCTTACCGTTGGGAAATTATCGGGGCGCAAGCGCGAGAATTTCCATATATGCCCCGGCAGTGTGGTCAGGTTATACTTCGTTTTCAGGAATTTAAACTCCTGTTTCAGCTTATTGGGGTACTCATCTACAAACTCAGCTTCCAATAACCCTGCTACTCCAAACAGCATGGCCTCAATCTGAATATCACTGGCCTTTTGCCTTCCAAAGTAATTTTCGGGTATGCTCCTCGCCAATAAACCAAACGGCTCTGAATTAACTTTAAACCCAAAGTTTGCCGCTACAATCTGGTAAAAGGTTTCCTGCCAACTGCCTTTGTTTAGAGATAAGGTTTCTAGCACTGCTTTTGATTTACGTTCCAGCCTCTCTACCGCCATGCGTTCTAACCAACTCTCTACAATAAAAGGGTCTATTCGGGTAATGGAGCTGGCACAGGGTACCCAGCCCTTGCTATCGGTAAATGTTTTGTATGTATTGTAAAATTTCAGGTCGATGCGACCTTTCAATTCTATGGTAGCAACAGGATTGTTTTGCGCATCGGCAAGGGGTTTGTCGTTATCAAAAACCACATGCAAAATAATGTTGCTGTATGCAGGGTCTGTGCCGTGCTTATGCCGCCCCCAGTCTGATGCACGGGTGTGTATCTCTACATTACCTGCCCAGGTAGTATCGCCAATTTTTACGCGCGAGTTAAAAAAATCAGGCCCGGCATTGCGGTTATGCGTGCCTTTATGTAACAAGGTTACGTCATCGCCAGTCGTAGTCTTTAATCCGGCCATATCAAACAGCCCAAATTTCCATATATAATGTAGGAAGTCTTCGTTCACAGCATTGCAAGTATAAAATTTATACCAATATGCTCTAACCCTGTTTTACGATTTTTTACAACTGTGTAATTATTATCGCAACTTGCACACTTATTAAGCACAATCAAATCCATTCGCTGTGTATTGTATAGAAACCCATAGCCTAACCTATAAATTTTCGGGCGGCGACACTGTCTTAAACGACATCAACCTGCAGGTACCCAACGGCTCTATTTATGGGTTTTTAGGCCCTAACGGGGCCGGTAAAACCACCTCGTTACGCCTTATACTGGGTTTGCTGAAAAAGCAAACCGGCTCTATCTCTATTTTTGAAAAAGAGTTTGAAACCAACCGTGTTGAGATACTGAAAAACATTGGTTCGCTGATAGAAGCCCCATCGCTTTATGCCCACTTAACTGCTAAAGAGAACTTAGCCATCTGGCAAAAAATATATCAATGCCCTAAAGAGCGAATATCAGAAGTGCTGGAGATTGTAGGCCTTGCCAATACAGGTAAAAAGCGCGCAGGTAAATTCTCGTTGGGTATGAAACAGCGCCTGAGCATTGCCGTTGCCTTGTTGCACAACCCAAAACTGTTAGTACTTGATGAGCCAACCAACGGCCTCGACCCTAATGGTATTATCGAGATACGTGAGTTACTTAAAAAGCTAAATACAGAGCTTGGAACTACCATCGTAATATCGAGCCACTTATTGGCCGAGATTGAAAAAATGGTGAGCCACGTGGGCATAATACACAAAGGCTCCATTCTTTTTCAGGGTACGTTAAACGATTTGCATTTGAAGCAAACTCAATCATCGATTATTAGTTTTACTACCGATAATGCTGCTAAAACCAAAGAGATAATTATTGCCAATGGCTTATCTCCACTGCATAATAATGGCGCCATTACCATACCTATTATTGAAAAGAAAACAGTTGCTAAAATCAATGCCGAGCTGGTAAACAGCGGTGTTCAGGTGTACGAAATCAGCACCATTAAAAATGATTTAGAGTCGATATTTATGGACCTTGTAAAGAACTAACCCATTATGGTATTTATACACAGTTTACAAAGCGAATGGCTTAAGACCAAACGCAGCACATCGTTCTGGTTAGCTATAATCGGTGGCTTTTTCATCCCGCTTATCTGGCTTATAGTTTTCCTGGTTAAAGGCTATACAATAAACTCATATCCCGTTATACCCGGCATATGGACTGTACACTACAACCAGATGTGGCAAAATATGATGACGTTTTTACTGCCTATGGGTGTAATACTATCCAGCAGTTTAATAACACAACTAGAGTATAAAAACAACACCTGGAAACAGGTTCATACTACCCCGCAAAGCTACGCTACAGTATTCTTCGCTAAGCTTTTGGCTATTTTGCTGGTTACTTTACAATTCTTTATCTACTTCAATATTGGCATTTTACTATCCGCTTATATACCCACATTGGTGCTAGAGGGTGGCTTACCAAACCAACCTCTTCCCATATGGCCTTTTATAAAAGGCAACGCTAAAATTTTTATTACCTGTCTGCCCATTATAGCCATACAGTATTTGATTAGCCTGCGTTTTAAAAACTTTTTGGTACCTGTTGGTGTTGGCTTATTGCTATTGATAGGATCACTTATAGCCGTTGGCGGCTGGCATTACGCGTGGACATTGCCCTACTCTTATTGCATGCTGCCTTTGATGGTAGAAGCACGGTCTCACCTACCAATGGACCTTCATATAATGGCATTGCTGTATTTTGTTATTATTACCGCTGCAAACTATTTCTTGTACAGCACCCGCAACGAAAAAGGCTAGGCTTACTTCT
>JBIPNX010000291.1:0-3720 GCA_044378145.1 Flavobacteriales bacterium
CATCGCCGGTAATAATCCATACACTAAGCTCAGGGCGGGTAGTTTTTAACCCGCTGGCAACAGCTGTAGCACGCCCGTGGATACTGTGCATACCATACGTTTCCATATAATATGGAAAGCGCGATGAGCAACCGATGCCCGAGATAAACACTATCTCTTCCCTGCGTAAACCAAGGGTTGGCAGCACGGTTTGCACTTGTTTAAGTATAGAATAATCGCCACAGCCGGGACACCAACGTACATCCTGGTCGGTTTCAAAACTTTTCGCCGTAAGCGTTTCTGTATTTGCTATTGTTTCTTCAGCCATGATATGGATGATTAAAATTCTTTTTTAATACGTTCTTTAAGTTCACCAACAGAGAAAGGGCTTCCCTGTACTTTATTGTACCCTACTGCAGGAACCAAATACTTGTCCCTAAGTAATGACACCAATTGCCCGCGGTTAATTTCGGGGACAATTACCTTTTCAAAACCTTTTAACAGTTCTCCTAAATTTTTAGGGAACGGGTTAATGTATTTAACATGGATATGCGATACATCAAGGCCTTCTTCCCTGCACTCTTTAACAGCCGCTTTAAGTGATCCATAAGTACCGCCCCAGCCTACTATGGCTACTTTGCCTGTTGTGTTGCCATTATCTACTTCCTGTAACGGAATGTAATCGGCAATACGTTCAATTTTCTCGGCACGCAGCCTAACCATTAACTCATGGTTTTCAGGGTCGTACGATATGTTACCTGTTTCGTTTTCTTTCTCCAATCCTCCTACACGGTGCTCTAACCCTTTAACACCCGGAACGCCCCATTTACGGGCCAGTTTCTCGTTACGTTTATACGGTAGGTACTTGCCGTCTACTTTATCTTCCTGGGTAGCAAAAACAGGTTTAATTTCAGCCAGCGATTCTGCTTTAGGGAATTTCCACGGCTCTGTACCGTTGGCAATATAACCATCAGATAACATAAACACAGGAGTCATATGTTCTACCGCAATACGGCAGGCTTCAAAGGTTGTATCAAAGCAATCTGTTGGCGAGTAGGCTGCAATAACTGCCACAGGAGCCTCACCATTACGTCCGTACATAGCCTGGAATAAATCGGCCTGCTCTGTTTTGGTTGGTAAGCCTGTTGACGGGCCACCGCGTTGCACATTGATAATTACCAACGGCAACTCCAACATTAAAGCTAAGCCTATAGCTTCTCCTTTTAATGCAATGCCAGGGCCTGACGATGCCGTAACACCCAACGAGCCACCAAACGAAGCACCGATAGCAGCACAAATACCAGCTATCTCATCCTCTGCCTGGAAGGTTCGGATGCCAAAGTTTTTATGTTTAGAAAGTTCGTGTAGAATGTCTGATGCGGGAGTTATAGGATATGTACCATAAAACAATGGCAAGCCCGATTTTTTAGATGCTGCAACCAATGCCAAAGCAACCGCCTGGTTACCATTCATACTACGGTAAATACCCGGCTCAATTTCGGCAGCCTTAACAGTGTAGCGGGTAGTAAACTCCTCGCTGGTATCGCCAAAGTGGTAACCCGCTTGCAGGGTTTTAACATTAGCCTCAACAATCTCAGGCTTTTTGGCAAATTTCTGTTTGATAAAGTCTATGGTAATATCCATTGGGCGGTTGTACAACCAGTACAAAAAGCCCAGTACAAACATGTTCTTGGTGCGGTCAATTTCCTTAGTTCCTAAGCCCGAACCCGCAAGGGTATTGCGGGTTATTTTGGTAACATCAAGCTTAACAACTTTATAGCCTTCTAACGAGCCATCTTCAAGCGGATTAACCCCATCTGGGTACTTAGCCAGGCGAAGGTTCTTCGGGTCAAAGCCATCGGTATTGGCTATAATAATACCGCCTTTTTTAAGGGTTTTTATGTTGGCTTTAAGGGCGGCAGAATTCATTACCACCAACACGTCGCACATATCGCCGGGGGTAAAAATCTCAATACTGCCAAAGTTTAGCTGGAAACCCGACACACCTGCCAGTGTACCTTGCGGGGCACGTATCTCAGCAGGGAAGTTGGGGAATGTACTTATATCGTTACCATACAGCGCGGCTGTATCGGTAAACTGGCTACCGGTAAGCTGCATACCATCGCCGGAGTCGCCTGCGAAGAGGATGGTTACCTGTGTACTTATCTGTTCTGTTTTTTCTACCATTTCGGGTTAAAATTACCGTGATGTAACAACTGATCTATTATATTGTGCAAAGGTATTAAGATTGCAAGGCAAAAAGTAGTTAAAAACTATCAACTTACATAACCCTTTATTAACTATTTGCGTTCTAAATTGCTCCATCTATATCTGCCGTATGAAGTTTGCCAAACCATTTTATACCCTAGCATTGCTCTTGCTTTGTTGCAGCATGGCTTACAGCCAGAATGCCGCACAGGTACGTAAGCTTAAAACCGAGTTGGGTAAAATAACCGGAAGCAAAGATTTTAAAACAGCCACCATTGGCTTTTGCCTGATGGATGTAGAGACAGGCAAGGTGCTGGTTGAAACCAACAGCGAAAAATCGCTTATCCCGGCCTCTACCATGAAGCTTATTACCACCGGAGCAGGCCTGGCTTTGTTGGGTGATACTTTTAGGTTTAAGACGGAATTGGGGTATATGGGAAGTATTAATAAGGGTACACTTAATGGCGATTTAGATATAAGAGGTTCTTACGACCCTACGCTTGGCTCGTGGCGATGGCCACAAACACATATAGATACTGTAGCTGACTATTTTACAAAATCATTACAACAAAGGGGCATTAAAGATGTATTTGGCGGAATAACCGGCCCTTATAATAGAAACGGTTTCCCTCCGGGCTATTCTATTGGAGATATACCTTATAAATTTTCTGTAGAACCGTTGATATTAAACTGTTTTGAGAATTGTGTAAATGAGAATACTTACACCATATTGATACCATCGTTAGAAAATCCTGATTTAATATATTACTGGTTTAATCCTGATCCTGATGAGAAAAAAAGCAATGATGAAATTTCTAAAATAAACAACGAATACCCTTATTCTATCATTAAGAAATTATACTTTGAAAACGATAGCATAAATAGAACAAGGGATAAGCTATTTTCTTTTTCTGAAGACATTAAAAGCCCATCTGTTCAATTCACTCATTACATTGCTAAAAAAGCAATCCAAAATAATATTACTGTTGGTTACAATACACTGGAATATGGATTTGATGATCTAACTGAAGGGGCACCACTCGACACTTCACAATACATATTTAAGCCTTTAGCAACCTGGTACTCTCCATCGCTTTCTGAAATTACAGCCAAAACAAATGCCCAAAGTATTAACTTATATGCTGAATGTATTCTGCGTGCAATAGGTATTCAAAAGTATGGCCCATCAACTTTAGATACCTCTATTGTTGCAGTAAAAACATTTTGGAAGGATGAAGTGGGCAGCCTGCAAGGCCTCCGCATGACAGACGGTAGCGGCCTATCACGCTCAAATTTATGCACTCCCCTACTCTTTTGTAAAATGCTAACCGCATATACCAAGCGAGATAATTTTAATTCGTTTTATAGCACTATTCCTATTGCAGGCCGCGAGGGCACCGTTAAAAACTTTGCCGTGGGCACAGCCGCCGAAAATAATGCACGGTTAAAGAGTGGAAGCATGAGCAGGGTTAAATGCTATGCCGGTTATGTAAAAGGCAAAAACGGTAAGCTGTATGCCGTATCTATCATGTT
>JBIPNX010000484.1:0-3714 GCA_044378145.1 Flavobacteriales bacterium
GTTCGGCTTTGATCCGAGCGTAATTCTCACTTTCATTTTCACTCCTTCCGCTCACTTCCAAACTTCCATTTAGGGCAATGGTGTACTCTTCCAATCGCGCCTTCCAATCAGGATTCAGAAAAAATGCCGTGCCGCCATTCTCTTCCACATAGGCCTGAAGTTGCGTTGTGAAATCAACGTCAGGATAAAATCTCGTGGCCATCAAGCTCTTTTCATTCTCAAACACCGGAGCCCCGTATCTCACCAACTGTTCATCATCGACCTGAAGAAATGGCTTCTTGTCAACATGTTCATTCCAAGTCATCCAATCATGACGGTCATCAGGATGCCTAAAATCAATGATCCTGCCCGATGTAGGATACCACGTATGTGTCTGCGCATGGCTTTCCATACGCAATACGTTGCTTGCTTCAAGTTCCTGCATTTCGGGAATGCTCAAAAATCCCCTACGGTCGTGGGCCTTTGGCACTTCGCCTCCAGAATAAATCGATCGCTTGATGTCGCGTGGGTCGATAAAATCAGAATTCACATAAACGGTTCCGACCATGCCATACTTCTTCATTATCGGATAAGCGAATATGTAATTGTCCACATAACCATCGTCAAATGTCAGTATGACGGGATTCTTCGGCAGACTTTTACCGTTAAAAATGTAATCATAATACTGGTCGAAATGAATGGCTGTAAATCCGCATCTTTTCAGCCATTTCATCTGCTCTTCAAACTGACGAAAGGGAGTGGTCAGATAACTCCATTTCCATTCAGGATCTGGAATGCCAATGGAATGATACATGAAAACAGTAATGGCAATTTCACTCATAAGTTCCAAAGGTTTCTGTAGGCCTCCAACATTTTTCCATGGTCATATCTGAATTGCACCGTCCGTAAGGCCTCAGTACTAAGCCGATGCACAAGTTCGGTATCCGACAGCAGCTGAGTCAAGCATTGGGCAAGTTCGCTTCCACTACCAGTTGTAAACAATAGTCCGTTCTCATTGTGCGTGATCACCGTATTTATTCCTGGTGCATTGGATGCCAAAACAGGCAGTCGGTTGGCCATGGCCTCTAACATGGAAAGCGGGGTTCCTTCAAAGTCCGATGCAATTACGTAGATGTCGCTAGCAGCATAAACATCGTCAATCATTTCTCTTGGAACATTACCGAGGAATCTGACATGAGATGATATTCCGTTTGTTGCCGCCAATTTATGCAACAATTCTCTGCGCGGCCCATCACCAGCAAACACTACATATAGATTGAGCTCTTGCAACTTGGCAAGGCCCAAATTAGCCAATGCTTCAATTACCGTTTCGGGATGTTTGAGTTGCTTGAGAGACCCAACCTGCAAGATTAACTTTGCATCAGTCGGAATTGCAAGTACCTGCCGAACATCTTGTTTCGACTTTTTCGAAATTTGAAATGGGATGAGGGGCGGAATGAATTTCACCCTAACTCCTGTTCTGTTCTCATACTCATGGCATATTCTTTCTGAAATACCGATAACATGGGTAGCGCTTCTAAACAATCTGACGAATGGCGCACGGAACTTCCATTGGGTTAAACCACCTCCATGAACGATAATACTATAATTTACCCCAAAAAGTCTTTTCAGCAATGGATAGTAGATCCAATTGACCCAACGACTTCTGCTAAATGTTAACACAACGTGGAGTCGTTGTTTATCAGTTCTAAAAACTAGAAGCACGGCAATGAAAAATGGAAAGAACAATGCCGGAATCGGACCGTTGGGAATTCTAATATGGTTGATGCCGCTTTCAACTTTATTGGTTTTACTGTTCAGACAACTCACCTTGCAAGCTTGGGCGAGTTCTTGCATCAAATAATGATTGAAAACCTCAGCCCCACCAACATTGAAAGGATACAGATTGCCGCAAACGAAGATCAGTTCAGTCATTGTCCAAAAATGGGCTTGCCTCAGAGACTATCCATCGATGCTTGCCCGATGCGCTAGGCTCGAATCTTTCCACCGTTTTAACCACTATTCGTGTATCATATCCCAACTTCTCCTTCATTCCTTCCACCATCTGTTGTTCCACCAAGGGTGTAAAATCTGCGTTTACCACTACGCAGACCTGTATTTCAAGCTCCTTGTTCTGTCTAAGTTGAAACTTATCAATGCCTGGCACCTTTTTTAGAAGCAGTGTAAAGTAGGTTCCTGGCACACGATTCCCGTTGCATCCAACGACAATATCAAACGTTCTGCCCTCCACACGATCAAGAAGCCTGTAAGGTCTGCCGCAAGAACAGGGCTTTTCGGAAAAAACACCTATGTCTCCAATTCGGTATCTAATCATAGGGAAGCCAAAACTGTGAAGATCCGTAATCACCAGTTCTCCCAATTCACCAGGCTTGCATGATTCCTGATGCTCATTCAGAATCTCAACAACTACATGGTCCTCATGAATATGAAGTCCTTTCTGATGCTGGCATTCACTAGCAATGTTGCCCATTTCGCGCGACCCGTATCGGTTCATCACTTTGCACCCAAATGCCTTCTCAGTGATGTCTCGCTGAGAGTTGATCAGCGTTTCTCCGCTAGTTATTATTCCCTTCGGTCGATGGACCTCAACCCTTTCTCGGATGATATAGTCTGAAAAGACCTCCAATGAGGAAGGATAACCCACCAAAAGTGTGGGTTTGAATCGATTGATCTCAACCACATGGTCGACCATGTCTTGTTCTTTCATATCGAAAGACGAAAGAATCTTTTGATTGAACAGCAGTGAGGAATGCGCCAGTTTGGTTTTTAACCTTCTTGACTTATCAACATCAGACAAAGAGCCCCAAAGCAGCAGCAGCGGCTCTCCGAATTCATAACCAGCCCAAAAATTGCCACGCATTGCTATGGCTTGCCTCGTGGGGTCAAAACGGACGTCTGAAAAAAAATAGAAGGAGTCTCCGGAAGAACCGCTAGTTGCATTCTTCTTCAGATCACGAGTGTGATAATTGTTGGCCTTAATCCTGTCAACATTCATACTTATCAACTTCTTCGTCATTAAAGGAAGCTGTTGAACGCATTTTACGCTGTCAATAGAGGGGTAGTCTATGAAAAACGGAGAATGTTTTTTCGCATGCTCCAAGAGGGCAACGAACTTTCTATTCTGAAGTTCTGCCAGATCAGTGACCGAAAACCGATCATGATCTTGAGCCGCCTTTTGTGCCTTCCAATACTTGGGGAAAAACACCTTTAAGTTTAACTCTGACGGTCTCATATGCCTGTATGATGAATTGAATTTATAGCCTGCGAATGAATATCCTTCGAGCTGTTTGTCGCTAAAAAAAGGATGAAATAAAGAAACGCTCCAATATCGCTCACAAAAAAAGTGATGGCCATGAGAGGGATTACAATGAGGTCTAAGCGGTATGCTGTACCTCCGTTGAACATTAGCCTGAATACCTTGACATAGATACCAATGAAACCTAATAGGAAAAATGCTCCTGCATTGTAAACCACCTGTATGTAAAAATTGTGCGCGACAATAAATCGTTCATTGAAGCCGATGAATACAGGTGTACTGGCTCCACGGAAAAACGTGGATGGATGGTCGAGAAAATGCTGAACATAGATAATCCACTTTCCTATTCGGTTACCGCTTGATTGGGTGTCCAATTGTTCTGCCCCAGACTCAGTAAGGCGTGTCAGAACTGTTTCCCATATAGGAGCAGCCAAAACAAAAAGTAGTAGTGTGGCCAC
>JBIPNX010000292.1:0-3713 GCA_044378145.1 Flavobacteriales bacterium
GTGCCTTCGTAGTCAATAACGTAAAGCATATTATTTGCGGCAAAAATAAACTTGCCTTTTTCAAATTCCCTTTTGCCTATTTGTGTGCGGAAGGTAGATACAAGATCGGTCTCATAAATAGCACCGTTTTTCTCTACGGTGTACATTTTATCATTTAATATCGTGGCCGATATTACATTAGTCCACGCGCCCTCGGGACCAATATTTGTGGCTGTGCCAGATTGTGCATTGGCAAACGTGGCTGCCAATAATAACACTATAGTTACAATACGTTTCATGCAATAAAAATAAAGTTTGTTGTTGCCCTATTGCCAATATCGCGCCAAAAACTATCCACAGGTGTGGTTTGATAACTAAAGGCGTTTATTTGCCTTTTATTGAGCCTTTGGGAGAGCCTTTGGGTTTACCTAAATCCCACTCGGTTTCCAAATCCCAGGCACCACGAACGTTTGGCCTTTCGCTTGAATATAAAACACCCTCGGGTTGTTTATGTTGCAGGTAGTTGCCGGTATCCCAGCGGCCATTGTTGTTTACATCATCAATAAGCCGATAACTGTATGTACCAGCCTCCAGCAAACCGTAATCTATCTTCTGGCTTTGGCTTATGCGTTGTTCTTTCAGCACATTGCCCTTGTTATCCAATAGTTGCAGAACATAATTGCCCCCTTTTTCGGGCAGGGTTAAATTAAGTGCCAGGGTGCCGTAATCCCTTTCGGGACGCAAGGTGAATGCTATACTAAGGCTATCGTTCTTAAACCCGAATATATCTTTTGCACTTCCTTTTTCCAGCTTCAATTTATAGCTTACCTCATCGCTAAAGGGGTACACAATGGTTATTTTCCTTTTTGTTTCAGTGTCTAACGTGCCGGTATAGGTAATGGGTAAGCCATCAGAAAACAATTTAATTTTCGAAAAATCCACGCTATCCACCGGGTGGTTTAAACTTAGTACCAGCGTGTTGCCGCGTTGCAGTTTGGCTCCTTGCGCGTTTGTGGCAAACAGACTAAGCGTAGTATCGGGCTTAGCTGGCGCAACGCCCCTAACGCCTTTTTTAACCGCGCGTATATTATTCAGCTTAAGGGTATCTAAAGCCACATCGTCAAACACCACCAACCGCAGGCTATCGGTTTTAATATTTTTAATCCAAACGGTAAGGCTATCGCGATTCTTGTTGTATTCGGTAACGTAAAAACCAGTATCAGCAGGGCTGTAAAGGTGGCTTAGCTTAAGGCTTTGCACCGGCTTGTTAAACGTTAGCACCAGCTTGCCCGGCATTGCAAATTCCTTTTTAAGCAGCTTTTGTTTTTTACGCTCAGGTTTAAAAAGTTTAAAAGCAACATACGGGTACCTTGTAGCATCAACAAGGGTATCAATAAAAGCTATCTGTTCGTCTTCGGCATCAAGCAGGTAGTTATTGTTAGCCTCTTTAATTGCAAATATTTTATACTTACCGGGCGCTATATAGCTTAAGGTATAGCTGCCACCATCGTTGGTTTTGGTAAAGTATGCGGGCTTTTCTTTGTAAGGTAAATAGTCGCCTGTGCCGCTATATAGCAGTATGGTAACATCTTTTTCGGGCGCACCGGTAAAGGCATTGTTTACTGTTCCGTTGGCCGATAGTGAATCGATATAGCTTCCGGTTGATACTACATACCTAAAGTCTTGCATGGCGTTACTCTCATTAACATCGGAAATGGCAGTACCAAAATTAAAGTTGTAGGTAGTATTAGGCTTAAGAGGTTCCTGTAGCTCCAGTAAAAGCTTTTTGCCCTTTATTTTGGGTATTGGTGGCTTTTCCATTGGTGGCGAAATCACCAGCCTGTTGGTTAAGTCATTTAGCTGATAGTACTCGTCAAACTCAAACTCAATAGCGCTTGCGCTAAAGTTGGTAGAGAATGTATCGGGCGATGCTTTTAGCAAAACAGGGGGCTTAGTGTCTTTTGCTCCGCCTGTGGGGGCAACGCGAATCGCGCAGCCTGCCGCGGTTATCAGCACAATAATACCCAATGTATATTTAAACAGATTAATCAACGGTTGAAAGAAGGTATTAAAAGTTGAACCGTTTGTTCTAGAAATGCAGCATCGGTAGTGTCAAAATCATTTAGCCTATCGCTGTCAACATCAAGCACCGCAACCACTTTACCGGCAACCATAACAGGCACTACAATTTCTGACTTTGATTGCGAGCTGCATGCTATATGGCCGGGGAATTCATCTACGTTAGGCACTATAATGGTCTTAGCCTCTTTCCACGAAGCGCCGCAAACGCCCTTGCCGTATTTTATGCGGGTGCATGCCACAGGCCCCTGAAATGGGCCAAGCACCAACTCATCTCCTTCCACAAAATAAAACCCAATCCAAAAAAAGTTAAAGGCTTGCTTAAGGGCAGCAACCATGTTGGCGGCATTGGCCATAAGGTTAGGCTCGCCATGTAGCAAGGCTTCTACCTGCGGCAGCAGCGCCATGTACTGCTCTTGCTTGCTTAATGCTTTATCGGGTATTATAAGCTCTTCGGCCATGGTGCAAATATAGCTGATAGCTTGCAGCTAATAGCTTATGGTGACTATTAATTAGCGTAGGCAATGCTTACCACACTAATGGTGATGTTATCTGCCTCGGCCAGCTTAAGGGCGCATGCCTCAATGGTAGCACCGGTGGTAATAACATCGTCAACCAGCAAAACGTGCTTACCGGCTAATTGTTGTGGGTTGGTTAAAGTAAATACCTCGGCCACGTTTTTAACGCGCTCTATCCGGCTTTTCTTTGTCTGGCTTTGCGTGTGTACAGTCTTTATAAGCGTATTTGTATCAAGCTTTACACCCATGCTTTTAGCCAGGCCCATGGCAAAATGCTCGCTTTGGTTATAGCCCCGTTTGCGTTGTTTCTTTTTGTGCAGCGGCACAGGCATTATAACGTCAACGGTTTTAAAGTTATCGCTCTCCTTTAGCTCTGCACCATACATCAACCCCAAACTTTCGCCCAATTCTTTTTGCCCTTTATACTTTAAGTTGTGCAAAAGGCTTTGTACGCCGCTGTTTTTCTTGAAATAATAGTAGGCTGCAGCGCTTTTTACAGGGGCCCTGCCCCAAAAACTTTGCACTACAGGGTTCTCATTATCAATATGATAGAACGTTTTTGGCAGGTCTATTAAACATTTTAAACAAATATGCTGTTCACCCGACAGTAAAGCATTAGAACAAGCCATGCAAACCCTGGGGTAAAAGAGGTAAAATATATGCTTAATGTATTTTAACATTACAATGTGTGTAACAGCAAAGTAAGTTTAACGTAGAACGCCGAAATATACTTTAAATTTGAAAAAAACACTTAACCCCAAGAAATTATAAACTAATGGAAAATCAACAACAAAACGAAGGAAAACGCAAGGTGTCGGCGGTGCTTATTGCTGCTCTGGTATTGCTTATGGGCCTAACCGGCTATTTCGGATGGCAAAACCTGAACCTGCAAAAGCAGCTAAAGCAATGCTTTGATAGCTCTACTGCAGATGCTAAAGAAGCAACAGCCAAAAACGACTCGCTTACAATGGACTTTAATTCATTAAGCGGACGCTACGATTCGTTATCTACCGTTTATACTGATTTAGACAGCCTTTTTAAAACAGAGAAAGAGCGCCTTGCCAAGTTAGAAGAAGACCTTAAAAAGTTTAATTCTGGAGCTACGGGTGGTATGTCGTATGCCTCAATCAAAAAGGA
>JBIPNX010000293.1:0-3712 GCA_044378145.1 Flavobacteriales bacterium
GGTTGTGCTTAGTTGAACCTTGCTGCCACTTGGGTTAGTAACATGCTTTACATTTCTGCCCGTCATGTCATAAATATCTATTACAGTATTGTTAAACGACTGAACTGTTTCCAATGTAACGAACCCATTAGCCGGATTTGGATAGGCATTTAGCGCTGCATTGGGAACATAAACGTATTCTTCATTGTCTACTAAATCTCCGCAAGGGTAATTAGCAGAAGTAGTATTTAATTCTAAGCCATAAGTTAATAGGTTGTCTAACATAAAATCTAAATCAATATCATCTCCATTGGTAAGTAAAACAACACCAATGGAATCAGCCGGGATATAGCGTATCTCCGTGCTAACGCCTAAATCACCACCATTATGCCCCCACCATGTCTTCCCAAGCATTGTACCGCCATACCATATCAAACCCTGACCGGCTTCTAATGATGGAACCTGCTCGGTTAACATTGTTACAACAGTAGCGCTGTCTAAAATACGGGTGCCATTGTGCACGCCGTAGTTCATATACATATTTAAAAAGCGTCCCAGCGATGTTGCATTGGTACGCAACTGCCCATCGGGGTAATCTGCATAGCCATAGTGATCTACAACAGTATATTCACCATTTTCGTAATAATGGGGCATAACTATATTATTCTCATTCAGCTCGCTTAAAAACCATGCGGTATTATCCATACATAGCGGAGTAAATATGCTGTCTTTGCAATATTGGTTAAAATCTATACCGGTGATAGATTGAACCAGATAGCCGCATAGTGTTGCGCCTACGTTAGAGTATTCGTAATAAGTCCCGGGGGCCTGGTTAGCAAAGTTATTACTTGCATTGTAGTAAGTTCCCCCAACATTTAAATAGCCTGTACAAAAATCAGTAAGCGAGATAGGCGAGTCGCCATCTACATATAATATATCTAGCACATCCCAATTATCAATAATGCCAGATGTATGCGTGAGTAAGTGCCTAAACGTTATACTATTATTAGGAAAGTTAGGGTCGACAACATCAAAGGACAGATAATCATTAATATTATCATCTAGTTCAAATTCGCCATTCTCCCAAACCTGCATTAGCGCTGTTGCAGTTATTGTTTTAGATACCGATGCCAACATAAAAGCCATATTACTTGTAGCGTTTATATCCTGGTCAACATCGGCTTTGCCATAAGTCTTAAACCAAACAGGCTCGCCTTTTTTTACTATCATGGCAGATACTGCTGGAATATGTTGTTGCGACATTTGTGCCTGTATAACCGCATCAATATTCACTTGTGCCGTTGCCGTTGTACTATAAAGCAATGCAAAAAAAGGTAATAATCTTTTCATGGTTGATGGTTTATGATTTCGAAGATAAGATGGAATAGGGAGAAAAAAGTTACAGTTGCTATCAAATTAAAGGATAGGGGAGAGGTAGAAAAACAAAAAAGCCACCCGAAGGCGGCTTTATGCATCATTGCGAAGGGTGGAAGCCCCTTGCTCTAATATCTAAATCATCAAATTAACATTATCTAATTTTCTGATTGTCTAATTATCTAATTGATGAAGCTATGCTTCATCCTTTCCATGACAGGCTTTGTATTTTTTACCGCTACCACAAGGGCAAGGGTCGTTACGGCCTACCTTTTGTTCAACACGTACCGGGGCAGTTTTTTGCACCTCGCGGGTGTCCTGGTTTTGAACGCTCTGGTTTGTATTACCTAAATCATCTTCGCGGCTGGTTTTTAATTTAGGTTGAGGGGCTTGTTGTTGTTTAGCCTCACGCACCTGGTTTTGCGGCGAATTGTTATTTGGTAAAGTAGCTTTAAACAGGAACGATACAATCTCCTTATTTACACGGTCAATCATTTTTTGGAATAACTCAAACGATTCAAACTTGTAAATTAACAGAGGGTCTTTTTGCTCGTATACCGCGTTTTGTACCGATTGTTTAAGATCGTCCATCTCGCGTAAATGTTCTTTCCAGTCCTCGTCAATCATGGCAAGGGTAATAGAACGCTCAAATATGCGGACAAGCTCACGGCCTTCACTTTCGTACGATTTTTTAAGGTTAGCCACCACCTGCATGGTTTTAATACCATCGGTTAAGGGCACGGCAATATTTTCAAACTGCTGTCCACTTTGCTGGTACACATCTTTAATAACAGGGTAAGCAGTTTCTGCAGTATGGGCAGTTTTACGACGGTAAGCCTGGATAACATGAGCAAACAACTGTTCGGTTGTATCGCTCATTCTGTTTTTCAGAAACTCATCGGCGCTCATTGGCACATCTACAGAGAAGTTACGGATAACCTCTAGTGTAAAGGTTTCGTAATCCCTGGCTTCTAAATGTTCCTTCACTAAACTCTCGCACACATCATAAATCATGTTGTTTAAGTCTAACGATAGGCGGTCGCCTTGCAATGCATTGCGACGTTTGGTATAAATAACCTCGCGTTGCGAGTTCATTACATCATCATACTCCAGTAGGCGCTTACGGGTACCAAAGTTATTCTCTTCAACTTTTTTCTGTGCCTTTTCAATGGTATTGGTAAGCATTGGGGCCTGGATAACCTCGCCCTCTTTAAAGCCCATACGGTCCATTAGCTTGGCAATACGTTCAGAGCCAAACAGACGCATTAAATCATCCTCAAAAGAAACAAAGAATTGCGATGAACCCGGATCACCCTGGCGGCCTGCACGGCCACGCAACTGGCGGTCTACACGGCGACTCTCGTGACGCTCGGTACCAATAATGGCTAAACCACCTGCATCTTTAACTCCCGGCCCAAGTTTAATGTCGGTACCACGGCCTGCCATGTTGGTTGCAATGGTAACGGTACCTGCCTGGCCTGCTTCGGCAACAATGTCAGCCTCGCGCTGGTGTTGCTTGGCGTTAAGTACGTTATGTTTAATACCGCGCAACTTAAGCATGCGGCTTAGTAATTCAGAGTTTTCTACAGATGTGGTACCAATTAACACAGGGCGGCCGGCTTTAACCATAGCATCGGCCTCATCAATAACCGCGTTGTATTTTTCGCGCTTGGTTTTAAATACCTTATCCTGCTCGTCTTTACGGCTAATGGCACGGTTGGTAGGAATAACAACCACGTCTAGCTTGTAAATATCCCAAAACTCACCGGCTTCTGTTTCTGCAGTACCTGTCATACCCGATAACTTGGCGTACATACGGAAATAGTTTTGCAGCGTAACTGTAGCGTAGGTTTGGGTTACGGCTTCAATCTTAACATTTTCTTTAGCCTCAATAGCCTGGTGTAAACCATCAGAGTAGCGACGGCCATCAAGTATACGGCCTGTTTGCTCGTCTACAATTTTTATTTTGCCATCCATTATAACATACTCCACGTCAATCTCAAATAAGGCGTATGCTTTTAATAACTGGTTAATGGTATGTATACGTTCTGATTTGATTGAGAAATCCCTCATCAAATCATCTTTACGTTGTAGTTTTTCTTCAGGAGTGCCTCCGGCTTTCTCAATCTCAACAATAGAAGCGCCAACATCGGGCATTACAAAAAAGTGCGGGTCGGCGGCTGTTTCTGTAATCAGCTCCAAACCTTTCTCTGTTAAGTCTACCGAGTTGTTTCGCTCTTCAATAACAAAGTAAAGCTCCTTATCAACCTGGGGCATTTCTTTGTTTTGGTCCTGCATATAAAAGCTCTCTGTTTTTTGCATAAGCACCTTTACTCCGGGTTCGCTCAACAGTTTTATA
>JBIPNX010000294.1:0-3706 GCA_044378145.1 Flavobacteriales bacterium
AGTAGCATTAGCAAAAACATCTTTAGCTGATTGGTTAAGTGTAATGCGTAACTGTGCCTTTTCTGTCGTGCTTAATGTATCTTCTTTCCAGGTAACACCCGATGTAATATTGGGGACAGTGGTTTTCTCTCCCAACAAAGTAGGTTTGTATTGTACATTGTTGTTAGAATAATAGGTGGTAAGAGAATCTGACACAATATCCTGGTTCAACTCATACACTTTAAAGCGTTGTGCACCGCGGTATTTAGTAATATCGCCGTAGTAGGTATTAGTAGTAAAGTACTCTAACGATAATACTACAGAGTCTATAACAGCACCTGCACCAAAGGTAAAATTGTCGGTTTTGGGAGTAAACTCAGCGGCAAAGTTAGATTGTACTTTACCAAACAAAGGGTCTACATAGCTGCCCAGTAAAAAGGTAGATAAGCTTGCACCTTTTGAAAAAACAGGCAAAGAATCTTCGCGGATTGTTTTGGCGCCTACCTCAGCTTCGTAGGTAAACATATTCAACTGGTCTTCGCCCGGTATTAAATCAGAGCCAATATCAGTCTCGTCCGGCTTACACGAAAAGAGCATTACCGCCACAAAAAGCAGTGCAAAAGAATAAAGGGAAGGGGTTTTCATCTTCCTGATAACGTTAGATGGTGAGAGTTATTTTATAATGCCGGCATTACGCCATGACCGACTCGTCAACCAATACTTCGTCGTAGAAAGCATTGTACGCGTCAATATATTCGCTCTCATTTTTAAAGTCAAGCATAGGCTTGCCCGATGCTTTAAGGTATTTCTTAACATCGGCGCCAATGTTATCATCGCCAAGTATAATACCGTCAGCATGGTCTATTGCCAGTTTGGTAAGGGCTAAGTGTGTAGGGTCTTTAGCAACCGTTACATCCTTATCAGCAATACCTTCAAGCTTAAGTTTTTTAGCAAAATCTTTATTTAAGCTGCCATCAAACGCATCGTTGTAAATAGAGTAAACCACTTTGGTATCGGCAAACATCGGATCGTCTTTAAACGCTTTTTTGATGTAAACAGCCATAAGGGCGGTAAACCAGCCATGGCAATGGATAACATCGGGCTGCCAACCAAGTTTTTTAACCGTTTCTAAAACACCACGGTTAAAGAAAATGCTACGCTCGTCGTTGTCGGCAAACAAAGCTCCGTCTTTATCAGCAAGTATACCTTTACGGTTAAAGTATTCTTCGTTATCAATAAAATACACCTGCATACGGGCAGCTTGTATAGAAGCTACTTTAATAATCAGGGGTTGGTCGGTATCGTTTATTATGATGTTGATGCCTGACAGGCGGATAACCTCGTGCAATTGGTTACGACGCTCATTAACCACACCGTAGCGTGGCATGAAGGTGCGTATTTCGCGTCCTTTTTCTTGTATACCCTGAGGAAGTTTGCGTGATATTTTGGAGATATAAGTTTCGTCTAGGTAAGGAGTAATTTCTTGCGACACGAATAGTACCTTTGCTTTTTTCATATTTATCTCGAGTATGTGTAAGATTAGACTGTAATGTGTAACAAAGTTACGAAATATTTTCATAAAATTCAAGCCGTGTTGCAACACAGACAGGTTATTTTTATGAAAATGAGACAATTAGGCTTTAGATTCGCCTAATCCATCTACGTTTTTTTCAATTTTTTCACTGTAACGTTCTCATTCTTATTGGCTAACTGCCCACAGGCAGCATCAATATCTTTTCCGCGGCTCCTTCGCACACTAATCATAATTCCACGATTTCGTACAAAGGCTGCAAAGGCATTAATCTTCTCATCATCAGCCTTTTGAAACTCACCATCATCTATCGGGTTGTACTCTATAACATTTACCTTGCATGGTATATGCTTGCAAAAGGCAACCAGTTCTTTGGCATCTTCAATGCTATCGTTAAAATCTTTAAAGATGATATATTCGTATGTAACCGCTAATTTGGTTTTGTTGTAGTAGTATTTCAGCGCATCGGCCAGGGCTTCCAGTGTGTTATGCTCGTTAATAGGCATAATATGGTTACGCTTAATATCGTTTGCTGCGTGTAGCGATAAGGCCAGGTTAAATTTAGCACCATCATCGCCCAACTTCATTATCATTTTAGAAATGCCTGCGGTAGATACTGTAATACGGCTTGGCGACATGCCTAACCCTTCGGGAGAGGTTATCTTTTCTATAGAGCCTAATACGTTTTTGTAATTCAGTAGCGGCTCGCCCATGCCCATGTACACAATATTGGTAAGGGGCTGGTTGTAGTTTTCTAATGCCTGGTTGCGTATCAGCACCACCTGGTCGTAAATCTCATCGGCATTTAGATTGCGTAGGCGCTCTAAACGGCCCGTAGCGCAAAATTTACAGGTAAGGCTGCACCCAACCTGGCTGCTAATACAGGCAGTCATACGTTTTTCGGTAGGTATTAATACCCCCTCAACAATATGGCTGTCGTATAAGCGGAACGCATCTTTAATTGTCCTGTCGCTGCTTATTTGCTGCGAAGCTACCTCAACAGCGTGAATATCAAAATGCTCTTTTAAATGATCGCGAAGGGCGGCAGGCAGGTTGCTCATCTCATCAAACCCACGGGCCGATTTTTGCCACAACCACTCGTACACCTGTTTGGCGCGAAATGGCTTTTCGTTCATTGAGACAAAGTATTCCTTTATCTCGCTGAGCGTTAGTGCCCGTATGTCCTTTTTTACAGCAATCACAGTACAAAGGTACGCATTTTTACCGACATAGAGGAGCGAGGAGAGGTGAGTGAGGAGGGTAATCAGTTTACCAAAACATTATGAATTTTGAATTCTGCATTTTGAATTAGTCCCGAAGCGCCCCACACCCTATATTTGCCGCATGAAAAAATTGCTTTTTACTCCCGGCCCGTTAACTACCTCAGACACTGTTAAACAAGCCATGTTAAACGATGTTGGATCGCGTGACAAAGCCTTTATTGAGGCGGTACGTTACATCCGTAATGAGATGTTGACCTTAGCCGGAGTAAGCAAGGAAGATGGTTACGAAACAACCATTATCCAGGGCTCAGGCACGTTTGGAATAGAAAGCGTAATAAGCAGTGCTCTTGGAACTAACGACACCTTATTGGTGCTAGCCAACGGTGCCTATGGCGAGCGTATTGTTAAAATAGCCCAGATTCATAAAATTAACCACCTGGTGCTTCGTTTTGAAGAAGACGAAATTGTTAACCCCGAAATTACAGCCGCCTTTATAGCGCAACACCCCGAGGTTACCCACGTGGCCTGCATACACAGCGAAACTACCACCGGTTTGTTCAACCCGATAAAAGAAGTGGGAGCAGTTTGTAAAGCGGCTAACAAGGTTTTTATTGTTGATGCCATGAGCAGCTTTGGCGGTGTGCAAATGGATATTAAAGGCTGGAATATCGACTATATGGTATCATCGTCTAACAAATGTATAGAGGGTGTTCCGGGATTTGCTTTTGCCGTAATTAAGCGTAGCGAACTGGAGAAATGCAAAGGACAGGCTCGCAGCCTTACCCTTGACTTATACGAGCAGTGGTATGGTTTAGAAACTAACGGCCAGTTCCGTTTTACCCCTCCTACATTAAGCTTAATGGCTTTCCGCCAGGCAATGGAAGAGCTAAAACAGGAAGGTGGCATTGCAGCCCGCGAGGCCCGTTACATGCAAAACAAGCAGGTGTTGGATGCAGGCATGTTGAAATTAGGC
>JBIPNX010000016.1:0-13526 GCA_044378145.1 Flavobacteriales bacterium
TCTCGCCACCGTTTAAACATACGTGTGGTTACCGAGTTGCCCTGGAGTAACCTGTTTGCCAACAACCTGTTTTTGCGCCCTACGCAAGAAGAGATAATGAACTTTGAGCCTGAGTGGACCATTTTATGTGTGCCCGGCTACATGGCCGACCCGGCAGTTGATGGCACCCGCCAGCATAACTTTACCATTGTAAACTTTACCACCAAGGTTATTCTTATTGGTGGTTCGGCTTACACCGGCGAGATGAAGAAAGGTATTTTCACAATCCTTAACTACATCCTTCCACAAGAAAAAGGCGTGCTTTCTATGCATTGCTCTGCCAACATTGGTAATAAAGACAATGATACCGCTGTTTTCTTTGGCCTATCGGGTACCGGTAAAACAACACTTTCTGCCGACCCTAACCGCCGCCTGATTGGTGACGATGAACACGGCTGGACTGATGATACCGTATTTAACTTTGAAGGGGGTTGCTACGCTAAGTGCGTTGACCTTACCAAAGAAAAAGAACCACAGATTTTTGATGCTATCCGTTACGGTACGTTACTAGAGAACGTAAACTTTTACGAAGGCACCCGTACGGTAGATTATACCGATACTACTAAAACAGAGAATACCCGCGCTGCTTACCAGATAGATTACATAGATAATATCGTAACCCCATCGGTAGGCCCGCTTCCTAAAAATATTTTCTTCTTAACGGCCGATGCGTTTGGTGTTTTACCTCCAATCAGCAAGCTGACTACAGGCCAGGCCATGTATCACTTTATTTCGGGCTATACAGCTAAAGTAGCGGGTACTGAGGTTGGTGTTACTGAGCCGCAAACTACATTCTCGGCTTGTTTTGGTAAGGCTTTCCTTCCGTTGCACCCGGGCAAGTATGCCGATTTGCTTGGCAAGAAAATGAATGAACACAGCGTTAACGTTTGGTTGATTAACACAGGCTGGACCGGTGGGCCTTACGGCATTGGCGAGCGTATGAAGTTAAAATACACCCGTGCTATGATTACTGCCGCGTTAGAAGGTAAACTGGATGGTGTTGAATTCCAAACACTGCCAATCTTCAGCCTTGCATTCCCAACAAGCTGCCCCGATGTTCCTGCTGAGTTATTAAACCCACGCGAAACCTGGGCAAGCAAAGAAGATTACGATAAAAAAGCAGCACATTTAGCTGAGGAGTTTGTAAAGAACTTTGCACAATATGCCGACGGTTGCTCTGCCGAAGTGCTGGAAGCCGCACCTAAGGCCGAAGCACACGCCTAAGGCAATTGAAAGAATATAGGTTTAATACTACCCGCGCCTTTTTAGAACAACTCATTGAGTTTTCAAAAGGGCTCGGGTTTTTTATTTTGCTGGATAGCAACAAGCAGGCCCGCAGCTCGCAATCTGAGTTTAACAAAGGCCTGCATTTAGACAGCTACGACTGGCTTGCAGCTTTTTACCCCAAGCGCATTTTAGCATTAGAAAACCCGTTAGGGGCTTTTGACTTGCTTAACAAGTTCCACCAGAATACCTGGCTGGTGGGGTATCTGTCATACTACCTTAAGGCAGATACAGAAAAGGTAGCCGATAATAAACCCAATACCCAGGGCTTTGCAGCGATGGAGTTTGCTGAACCGGGTTGTATAATCTACGCCCAAGGCGATAGTTTGGTAATGCTCTATGATGAAAAAATAGTACCATCGCCCCAAGATTTAATAAGCCTTATTGAGGGCATTGCAGCGCCTGCAGAAGCATCAAGCGGAAAGGTTGAGGTAAAGCCCCGCATCACTAAAGAAGAATACATACAGCAGGTTAACAGCCTTAAGCAGCATATTCAATTGGGTGATATTTACGAGGCTAACTTTTGCATGGAGTTTTGTGCAGAGAGGGCTGTAATTAATCCTTACCTCACATATAAACGGTTGGTGCAGGCTTCTCCTATGCCGTTTTCTGCATTTTTGAAAACAGGCAGCAACTACCTTATGTGTGCCAGTCCGGAACGATTTGCAAAGAAGGAAGGTAATACGGTTTACTCGCAACCCATAAAGGGTACAGCCCCACGCGGTGTTGATGAACCACAGGATAAAGCCAATGCTGAAGCCCTTATTGCCAGCGAGAAAGAGCGTGCAGAAAACGTAATGATAGTTGACCTGGTACGCAACGATTTAGGCCGCACAGCCAAAGTTGGAACCGTTAAGGTTGACGAGCTATATGGTGTATATCACTTTCCCAAAGTGCACCACATGATATCTACCGTTAGTGCGGAGGTAGAAGAAGGCAAGGGCTTTGCCGAGGTGATTAAAAAAGCATTCCCTATGGGCAGTATGACAGGCGCACCTAAGATACGAGCCATGCAATTGATAGATATGCACGAACAGGGCGCACGGGGTTTATTCTCAAGCTCTGTAGGTTACATAACCCCTAATGGCGACTTCGACTTTAATGTGGTTATCCGCAGCATATTTTATAACAAGGAAACCCAACAACTATCGTACTGGGCAGGCAGCGCCATTACTGCCAAAGCCGATGCAGAGCAGGAGTATGAAGAATGCCTGCTAAAGCTGGAAGCGATTAGGCAGGTGTTACAATAAAAAAGCCCTACCGTTTCCGATAGGGCTTTTAAAATTATTATTTAGTCTGATTACTTGCTATTGATATAGTCAGTCAACTCGTCGTTAGATGAAGAGAAGCTGAATGCATCGCTAACCATGTAGTAGTTTTCTTTATCTACGCAACGGTCGTAAGCCAGTTTAGCAAACGATAGTTTGTCGGCCTCAAAAGAGAATAAGCCCATAACGTCTTTAATCTGCGAAACAGACAGGCATTTGTTCTTCAAGAATGTTTTAGCCACGTTCATTTTGTTATCAGAGAACGATTGTTTTTGTATGCTGCCTTTTAGGTTACCCATATCGCCAGACGATGCAGGGAACACACAACCATTGCTGTTTGATGGTGGCGGTGGAGGTGTGTTGTTTACCGGTGGGCGATTATCTGGTATGCCGCCACCGCTGCTAGATGATGAGTATGTAGTAGTGGTGGTAGTTTTGGTAGTGGTAGTTGTTGTAGTACCTGCACCATCCATACCTGTCATGTTAATGCCAAGGTTCATGTTAACGCCACCACCCATGCCGTCGTCAATTTTAATGCCGCCACCGTTGGTTCCCATGTTCATGTCCATTTTAACGGTGTTGCCATCAGGGTCGGTAATGCTTTGGCTGGTGCCTACACCGTTACCTGTTGCGTTTACATTTTGTTTTATGGTAGCTTTATCACTGCCTGCGCCGCCGGTTACATTTTGTTGTACCCCAACATTGTCGCCACGGGTTGTAGTGGTGGTAGTTTGGTTGGTAGTTGTTTGGGCAGGAGTGCCGTTACCGTAAGTGTTGTAATCAGAACCATATTTGTCATCAGTATGGAAAGGCACGGTTTGTGCGCTGGCAGGGCCGCCTTTGCTTTCAGAAAAGCTGCTGATACGCACTACCATTTTACCTTTTTTATCTTTTTGAATGTTGTAAGTAGCATCAAAGTACTTGTCTTCAACATCCACTGTTTGAATGTTTTTGTCGATAGAAGGGATAGTGTTATCTACAAAAATAATTTTAGCACGGTAGTTAGGGTTGGTAAGGCCGGTAACTTTTACGTTAGCGTCGGGCTTGTCGTTTTGTTTAATGCCATCCATAATTACCCAGAATTTTTGGCCATCCTGAGAGAAGAAGGTAACGCTGGCAGACGGGCTTTGCGCGCCAACTGTAAAGGCTGCAAAGGCACACACTATAAATGAAAATAAAGCTTTCATAAGAGTATAGGTTTTATTATATTAATTAGACTTTGGGGTGGTGGCTTTTACGCCGGGTTTTGTTGTTGTTTTAGTAGTAGTACCTTTAGTACTAGCCGGTTTGGTAGTAGAGGCAGGCTTGGTAGTAGTTCCTGTTGATGCAGGTTTAGTAGTGCTTGTACCGGGCTTAGCGGTGCCGCTTTTATCAGCCGGGGTGTCGGTAGAACCGCTTGGCGATGAAACTGCAGCAGGTTTAACCAAATTTGGAACTACATAGCTTTGTGGGGCAAACGATATTTGTCGGCCATAAATAAGTTTCACATCAATCTTTTTGTCTACCAAGGTTGCAATGCCGTCGCAAATGTCCAACACCTTATCGGCCATATCATCGCCTTTGTTTTTGTAGGTGCAAATAAGCTTGCTGTAGTTGTTTACCGATGTAAGCTCCAGTTGTCCACCAAAGGTATGATCGGCTTTAAGCTTGTTACGTAACTCGCGCATATCGCGGAAAGTACCCATCTCGTAAAAACGCAATTCAAACGGGGTGCCGTTGTTTACCCAATCGCCAATGTACGATGTAAAGGTTAGCATCAGCTTTGTCATACCGCTATCTACAGCTTCTTTTATAGAGTTGCGGTTAATGCTGTTATTATCGCCTGCGGGGCTCCAACTGCTTTCCATAATAACGGTGCCAAGGCCTTCGCCGGTGCAGTTATCATAGGCTTTAGCTATAATATTGGTTTTAGTTTCGTTACGCACACCAAATGCACCCTCGCGGGTAGAGGTGTTAATATCTACCAGTTCAATTATGAATTGGGCGTCAGCCTTAATACCCAGTGTTTGCACGTAGGTAATACCGGTGTCGCTTTCCTCCATAATATTCATAGCCTCTTTCTTTAGCTTATCGTATGTGCCTTTATCAACATAACGGTATTTTTTAGCGGCTAACGATGAGTTAATGGCGTTAATGGCAAAGTCGTAGTTAGAGCGGTCGCTCTTAGCTTTTTCTTCGTTAGGAACGGCCATAAAACGCACGCCGCCTATTGTTTTAGCCAGTAGTTGAAAGTCGGCTTTGATAGGGTCTAACGATACTACCGCGCTAACAGTAACCTCGTAATGGTCGCGCAAGGGCACTTCTTTTACAACGCTGTATTTAGAAATGTACCCTTCGGTATTGGTAGAGATGGCATCAGACACCAACAGGAAGTTCTCCACTTTGCTTTCAGAACGTAAAGAAACACCCGCAGCCTGGCCTACAGCATTACGTAGTGCATCCTGTAGGGCATCGGCTTTGGTAATGCCACTGCCTTTGGCTTCTACCGTGCTAACGTTTTGCGCGTTAAGGCTAAGGGTAGAAACAAGCAGTAAGCAAATAATTATAAGTTTGGGCAACAAACGCATGGGTGTGATTATAGTAATATGTTCAACAATACTTTACCTACTTTACCGGCTACATCGGCAATTTTGCCCCAGTTGATTTTACCTTTTTTGGTAGTATCGGCAAGGGTAAGTTTACCTGTGGCTTTGTCTTGAATAAGGTCAATAACATCAGCGCCTTTGGTAAAGCCTGCGGCAGACATTAAGTCTTTGCTTGCATTAAGTATCTTGGGTATGTTACCCGATTTTTCGTAGATTTTTGAGAAGTCTAACAGTACTTTGCCGTTATCATCAACCACTACAGGGAACATAGAAGCATCAAACGATTTGCCACCAATGCTAAAAGCAATAGGCTTAGAGCCATCAATAATTTGCTCGCCTGCAACAGCGTTTACAATAGTAGCGGCATCATCAACAAGGCCCGCAGAAAGGCGTGCGTTTTGTAAGCCGGTTGGGGTAAAGCCTGCGGCTACACCATTTGTTTTATCGTAAAGCGGCATACGCAGGGTAACAGTAACAACACCATTTTCTTCGCGCGATGGGCCAAATTGTTTAGCGCCTTTTACAACACCCTCTACACGGGTATATACATAGTCGCCGGTGGTAATCATATCTTCAACGGTAGTTTCGCCAATTACACTAACACCTTTCACAATCTCAAGCAGGTTACGTTGGGCAACTACAATAGCGCCACGCTCGGCCATAAGTTTTGCCTGTGCAGGGTTTTTAAAACGGTCGTTATCTATAACCGACGAGCCTTTAGCTTCAACATATTGGTCGGTAAAGTTGATGCTGCCGTTAGCCGATTCCTGAACAACAGGCTTAGCTGTAGATACAAGATCTTTAAATGGATCGTCCATGCTAACAGAACCTGTGCTGCTTGAGTTTACAGGAACTACATTGCTGCCGGGTTTGCCGGTACCAACAGGCCTTCCGCCATCGTTGTTGCTGCCGCTGTTGTTAGGTTTAGAAGATGTTGGTAATGCAACACCTTTAGAGGTATCTGGCGGAGTAGTGGTAGTAACCGTGCTGCTGCCTTTAGCGGTAGTAGCGGTTTTTTTGCCTCCTTTTTTACCGGGCTTTACGGTTTTTCCGGTTTGTGCAATAGCCGATGAGCTAAGAACAAATACGGCTAATATACTTGCGAGAATAAATTTGGTTTTCATATACAGTTTTTTTGTGAATTTGGCTTTTGCAACCACCGTGCCAAACTTTTTAAAATATTGATTTGCAGTATGTTGCTTTCTATATCCAAATCTGAATCAAAAATACACCATAAATCGGATAAAAAAAGGCCTCTATACTAGTCTTTAATAATATTTAGCCGTTTTACAAGGCGTCCTTCGGGGGTTTGTATAGATACTAAATAAACACCCGATGATAGTTGTGTTGTGTTAAGGTTTATAGCCTGATTGCCTGCCTGTAGTTTGCCGGTATAATTAACCGTTTGTTTTTTACCATCAATAGATAGTAAAGTTATGTTTACCTGCTGTGGTTTTTTCAAATCCATTTGCAGGGTAACTATATCTGTTGCCGGGTTTGGGAACATGTTTTTAAGAGATAATGATGTGGGGATTTCTTCCACACCCCCAACATAATCACCTTTAATGTAAACACGGTAAATAGTATCATTTGCTGATGATATAGCATTGTTAGGTGCAGTGCCTCGAATGCCACCAAATAAGTAACCAATAAACTTGCGGGGTTCTGCTTGGTTAAATGGTAAGTCCACCCTGCTTAAAGCACCATGGGTAGTATCAACCCCTTTGCCGGTTAGGAATGCTGCATTAGTACCCAATAAACCGGGCATAGTATGTGATGATAATTCTTCCCAACCAGGTATGCCAAAAGGCTGAGTAGGGCCATTAGCATTAAAATACAAGTGGCTTATGGTATTTACAAACGGTACTAAAGAGTCGTATTGATTAAGGTTGTTGTGCGTTCCCATTCCGCCTAATAGCACAACGCTGCTTGTACCTGAGTTTAGCATATCATCATATACTGTAAAACTAGCCGATGTATACTGGTTAAACTGCTGGTTATAGCTAGAAAATAGCTGTGTATTTTGCCCATCAAAGTATATTGGGTCTGTATAAGGCAAATTCTCAGTCTTCTTAAACACACCGCCCAAAATAGCTAAGCGTGCGCCCTCGTTAAATTGCATCTTAGCCACATTTAAATCCCTGCGGTGCAGGTTTGTGGTATCAATAAACTCACTTTGGCCAATAGGTGCAAAAGGCCCGCTGGGTATAATGTCTACAACGGTAAAAGAGCGTATGGAGTTAGTATAGGTTTGGGTAAACTGCCCGTTAGGTATGTCGTTATAACGTCCTTCAAACTTATGCCCGCCAACAATATAAAAGGTATCGTTAATCTCTTCCATTTCTCCACCGCAAACGGCCATAGAGCTGTCTATATAAAACCGTAAATGCGGACGGATACTGTCTCCTGTTTCTACTGCAGTTATTAGTCCCGGCACATCAACACCTATAAAGAAAGGAAACGTAGCAAACATGGCATTGGTGCTATCCCAGCCATATCCGCCGGCTATATACAACCTGTCGCCCTTTTGGGTAAACTGCATATTGGTAGAGCGCAAAGGGTCGGCCTGTAGTACCGACAATTGGTTTAACGATGCTGTAGACCATTGCCAGTCGGTAGTATCAATTACAATAATGTTGTTGTTAGAATATTCAGTCTCGAAATTGCTGTTGCTGTTAAGGCCGTGCAAACCGTTGGTGCGCCCGCCAATTATAACCCATTTGCTGCCATGGGTAGCGTAGGCAAAAGAGTGGTAGCCGGGTACTGTTTCGCCAATTATAGGCTCAAACTCTACATGGAAATACCACGGAGAGATAACATCGGTAGGGCTTTGTTGCGAACTTGGTTGTTGGGCCCATAGGCTGTTCAGCGAAAACAAAAAGGTAATAAGAAACGAAACGGAATAGCGTAAAAGCATATTATATAAGATTATCAAGAACAAAGTTAAGTTAAACGTATTTAGATTAAAAGGCATATTTTAGCTAAAAGGCTATATTTGCCTATAACGCAGAATAATGAGAGTCCGGAGTTTATATATATCAGCATTGTTGTTTATTAGTATTGTTGCTAATGCGCAGCAATTGGGCGTTAGGTGGGGCGACAGTTACAAAAACCGTAAAAACAGTTATATAACCAAAATTGTTGGCGAAGACAGGGATAGCTACTATGCCTTTCGTTACAGCGGTGGCTATGTATTCTCGTACGTGCCGCATATATGGTTAGATAAGTACTCAGGATTCTCTCTTCAGCAACAGTTTTCAAGGCCTATGGATATTCCTACCCGCGCAGGTGAGGATGTTTCTATAGAAGATATGCTGCAGATAAAGGGCAATTTTATTTTGCTTACAAGCTTCTTTAACCGCGATGCCAGTAAGAAATCTGTATTTGCTTATAGCGTTGATACTGCCGGCAAAGTGTACACCAAAAACAGCCGCGAGGTTGATTATATACCGTCGGAAACCCGCAAAGACAACCGTCGGGAGTATGTAACCCTGTCAGCAGATAGCTCCGCCTTATTCTTTTACCATAACGAGTACGACGATAAAACGGGCAATGAGCGTTTGGTGTGCCGTTTGGTTAATGGCACCGACTTTAGCGAGTTGTTCTTCAAATCGATAGATATACCCTATAAAAAAGAGCAGATTAGCATTGTCAACGGCGTTAGCGATGTAGAAGGTAACTTTTTTGTGCTGCTAAAGATTATACCTGTAGAGAAAGGCCTGTTTTTTAAAGACAAAGCCAACTCATCTTACCTAATGCTATCTATTTCGGCTGATGGTAAAGTACGTGAGTACGACCTATCGCTGGGCACCAAAAGCATCTCTGAGATACTATTGAAACGCGCCGGTGATGGTAACATTCTTGTAGCCGGTTTTTATTCTAATCAGACTAAGTCGGAAGACGATATGGCCGGTAGCTTTTACATCCGTATTGATGGCAAAACAGGCGATATAAGCAGCAAAGGCGTTAAAGATTTTGATAAATCGTTCCTTTCATTATTTATGAGCGAGCGCAAGATTGACAAAGGCAAAGAGCTTTATAAATACAAGCTGAACGATTTTATACTGCGCGACGACCAAGGGGTAATACTTATTGCCGAGCAAACCTTTGAAGATGTGGTATGCTTTTACGATACCCGCACCGGCCTGCAAACCTGTAATACGCACTACTACTACAACGATATTATCGTTATCAGCATTAATCCTGATGGCTCTGTAGCATGGGTGCGTAAAATACCAAAGCAGCAGGAGACTATTAACGATGATGGCATGTTCTCATCGTACCTTATGTACAAGCGCGACAAGACCATTTACATGCTGTTTAACGACGATATACGCAACTTTACCCAGCAGAGCCTGCCCTTTGGTACGTTTGATGCCGAACCCTACAACATGACCGCACCGCACAAAGCACAAGTGGCTGTGGTTAGTATAGACTCTGCGGGTTATGTTACCAAAAAGCCGTTTTTCAATTCTAAAGACAGTAAGATTATTATCCGCCCTAGCCTTTCTTATAAGGCAGATAGCGACATAACCGTTATTTACGGGGAATATGGCAACCGCTTTCGTTTAGGCAAGCTTATCTATAACGAAAGCCCCGATAGTAGCAAGGTTGAATAACTAGGCTTTCTTCCTGATTACGATAATATGGTGCAGCGCGAATACACTGTTGAATGGGATTAGCGTAAACTCCCACAACTTAATTAACGGCGATAAGAACGATGGCAGTACCTGCCTGAAGTTTAACCCACCCGACAGTAAATAGCGGAGGTAATTGTTCAGCGGTTTTTGTACTACAATTTCCAGGTTAGGGTATAGTTCCTCCAGTTTCTTTTTATCGCGTACAAACACAATGTACGATAGCGCCTGGTTGGCGCCATTCATAAAGCCAAGCTCTTCGTTAACCCATTCTTTCTGGGTCATATCAAAGGTTTCGCTATCAAATATCTTTTTGTAAAAGCGGCGCGCAACATTGCCATAGTAAGGATCTATCAGCACACAGCCACAGCCTTTTTCAAGCACCCTGTCCAGCTCTTTAAAAAACAGGTTAGGATTAGGAAAGTGATGAAAGCAGTTAATACCATAAATAGCCCTGATGCTGTTGGCCTCAAAAGGCATGTTTTGCGCATCAACTACCATATCAAGGTTAGGGGCTGTTTTAATGTCGGTAGATAATATCTCAGGGTACTTTTTCTTAAAAAAGCTAACCCCGGCGCCAATCTCAACACGCTTGCCGTTGCCTGTAAAATAGGTATTGTCAAGCTTGAAGCAGGTATCGTAAAACTCGGCAAACACATCGCGCATCATAGGCTTTTCATACAGCACTTTGCTATGGAATACCAGTAGCTCGTCGCTATCGGGGTCTATGCCTTCTAAACGGGGTTCTTTTAAATAATTACGCAGCTTTACAAAAAATGACATAGATACATATCTTTATGGGGTGTCAAATATACAACCTGCTATGGGTTATTGAAATAATTTTAACCAAGGCCACAAAGTATTTATTTACTTTGCAGGTATGAAGCCATCAAACAACGCGCTGTTTGCAGCCATAGCCCTGTTCTCCATTACTGCCATTTTGCAGGCCCTTAAAACGTGGGCGGGTGTTGCCATGCCAAACGAATTAATGCTTGCAAGCCGCTTGCTGTTTGCGGGCTCAGTTTTATTCTATGCATATAAAATCAGGTCGCTGAGCACCTTTATTTTCGCGGCAATGATAGCCGGCATATTGGCCGGTATTTACCTTCCTAAAGGCGTTGCTGTCGACTTAAAGCTAATGAGCGATATCTTTCTTAAGCTCATAAAAACCATTATAGCCCCTTTATTATTTGGTACGCTGGTAGTGGGTATTGCAGGCCATTCAGACATTAAACAGGTGGGCCGCATGGGTTGGAAATCGTTGGTGTACTTTGAGATTGTTACCACCTTTGCCCTTGTAATTGGGCTTATAGCTATTAACATAAGCCAGGCAGGTGCAGGTTTAGAAAACCTTGCCGTTGATACCGAAGCCATTAAAGTAGCCAAGCCCCTTACCTGGAAAGAAACCATACTCCACATATTCCCTAAAAACATTGTAGATGCTGTTGGTACCGGAGAGGTGCTGCAGGTAGTTGTCTTCAGCATACTGTTTGGTATTGGCCTTGCCATGCTTAGCAAGGAAAAGCGCAAGCCAATGATTGACTTTGCCGAAAGCCTTACCGAAGCCATGTTTAAGTTTACTAACATAGTAATGCTATTCGCTCCCTTTGCGGTGTTTGGCGCCCTTGCATATACGCTGGCCATGTATGGCATTGATGTGTTTGGCAACCTGATACAGTTACTGTTAACACTATACGCTGCGCTTGTGGTATTCATAGGCCTGGTGCTTATTCCTATAATGATGGTTACCGGCATACCGGTGCTAAAATTCCTTAAAGCGGTGCGCGAACCTGCAACATTAGCCTTTGCCACCGCCAGCTCCGAAAGTGCCCTGCCTATTGCCATGGAACGCATGGTTGAGTTTGGTGTACCTAAAAAAATTGTGGCCTTTGTGCTACCTACCGGCTATAGCTTCAACCTGGATGGTACTACGCTGTACCTGTCGCTGGCGGCTATTTTTGTGGCGCAGGCATCGGGTGTGCAGCTCTCCGTTAGCGACCAGCTACTGATAGTATTTACCCTAATGCTTACCAGCAAGGGCGTAGCAGGCGTGCCAAGGGCATCGTTTGTAATACTGCTGGCTACTGTATCGTCTTTCTCCTATTTAGGGCTGAAAGAAGACCGCGCTTACTTAATCCTGGGTATTGATGCCTTTATGGATATGGCCCGCACGGCTGTAAACGTATTTGGTAACTGCCTTGCATCAGCCGTGGTGGCTAAATGGGAGGGAGAACTTAAGGTTAACAAGCACGATCCAGAACCAACTTTACAATAATGGGAAAGAAAATTGGCGGATATATTATGCTGGTTATCGGCATCATACTTGGCTTGGGATTACTTGCTACATTACCTACAATTTTCAAAGGTGGTGGTGGCGAATTAGCCTATAATATAGGGTACTTAATAGGTCAGCTAATAGGTTTAGCACTAGTAACTGCTTTAGCCGCCTTTTTAATTATGAAAGGGCTTAAATTCATAAAATGATTAGGTGGTGCTATCCTGCCCCCATTGTAATTTGAATAAAGATTAACTAATATTGTATAGGGCCTTTGCTGATATGCATAAAGAGGCACACAATGGGTTCCAGAGAAAAAGGTGTCTTATTTATTGTGCTGGGCGTAATAATAGCCATAGCCAATACCTTGCAGGTTATTGATGCCGAGCAGCTAACATTCGACGGTACCCCATTTAAACAAGGCTACGTTATAGGCCGCATTGTTGCCATTGTCCTATTTTGGTTCCTGGCCGTTTACCTTATTTGGAAGGGGAGAAAGATTTATAGAGAGGCGGAATAAGCCTTAAACAAAAAGCCCCTCCGTTTCCGAAAGGGCTTTTCAACTATATCTTAAGTACTAATTACTTACCAGGAGTTGCAGCAGCTTTGTCTTTAGCGCAGCAATCTTTTTTAGCGCCTTCGGCAGAGCAATCTTTGCCTGTCATTTTAATGCACTCTTCTTTAGTCATGCCTTCGCAGCCTTTAGCATCTTTGCAGCAGGTAGCAGCAGCATCGGCGTGGCCATCTTTGCAGCAATCAGCCGCAGGCTTAGCCGAAGCTTCGTAAGGGCAAGCGGTTTTATCGCATTTGCCTTCGCAAGCTTTCATATCAGCGCAATGCTCCATTTTAGCACCGTGGCCGTTAGAAGCAGAGCTCATTCCGTTAGCACCAACACCAGCAATGTGCGGGGCTATAACTAACGATACGATAGACATTAACTTGATAAGGATGTTCATAGATGGGCCAGAGGTATCTTTGAAAGGGTCACCAACAGTGTCGCCGGTTACGGCAGCTTTGTGTGGCTCAGAACCTTTGTAGTAAGTCTCACCGTTAATTACAACACCTTTCTCGAATGATTTTTTAGCGTTATCCCATGCACCACCGGCGTTAGATTGGAACAAGCCCATCAATACACCCGATACGGTAACACCGGCTAATACACCACCCAATACCTCAGGGCCAAAAGCAAAACCTACCAATACAGGAACAAGTAGTGCAATAGCGCCCGGGGCAATCATTTCGCGGATAGAAGCTTTGGTAGAAATCTCAACGCATTTTTCGTACTCAGGCTTGCCTGTGTAATCCATAATACCCGGAATTTCGCGGAACTGGCGACGAACCTCGTTTACCATGGCCATAGCTGCGCGGCCTACGGCTGCAATAGCTAGTGACGAGAAGATAAAAGGAATCATACCGCCTACAAATAAACCGGCTAAAA
>JBIPNX010000295.1:0-3660 GCA_044378145.1 Flavobacteriales bacterium
CACTAACCACTCGCCACTATTTACTATCTTCGCAGCCCATTACAATATACATTATGAGTGATAAATTTGATTACGCTACCCGTGAGGAGAACTACTCCAAATGGTACAACGACCTTGTTGTAAAGGCCGACCTGGCCGAGAATAGCGCCGTGCGCGGTTGTATGGTTATTAAGCCATACGGCTATGCCATTTGGGAGAAAATGCAGCAAACGCTGGACACTATGTTTAAAGACACAGGCCACGTTAACGCGTACTTCCCGTTGTTTATACCTAAATCTTTCTTCAGCAAAGAGGCTGCCCACGTAGAGGGTTTTGCCAAAGAATGTGCTGTTGTTACCCACTACCGCCTGCGCAATGCCGAGGGTGGTGGCATAGAGGTTGACCCCGATGCTAAGCTGGAGGAAGAACTTATCGTTCGCCCTACATCTGAAACCATTATATGGAACACCTACCGTGGCTGGGTACAAAGCTACCGCGACCTACCCATCCTGGTTAACCAATGGTGTAACGTAGTGCGTTGGGAGATGCGTACGCGCCTTTTCTTGCGCACGGCAGAGTTCTTGTGGCAGGAAGGCCATACGGCTCATGCAACATCGCAGGAGGCCATTTTTGAAGCAGAGCAAATGCTAGATGTGTATGCTGACTTTGCAGAGAACTTCCTTGCTATACCTGTTCTTAAAGGTGTTAAAACCCCTAACGAGCGTTTTGCCGGTGCTATAGAAACCTATTGCATTGAGGCCTTAATGCAGGATGGCAAAGCCTTGCAGGCTGGTACATCGCATTTTCTAGGCCAGAATTTTGCCAAGGCGTTTGATGTTAAGTTTACCGGTAAAGATGGTAAGCAGGATTTTGTCTGGGCTACATCGTGGGGTGTTTCTACCCGTTTGATGGGCGCCTTAATTATGACCCACAGCGACGATAAAGGCCTGGTGTTGCCTCCAAAACTGGCTCCTTTCCAGGTGGTTATTGTGCCTATTTATAAAACCGAAGAAGAGGCTGCACGCATTGCCGAGTTTGCTAAAAAACTAACTGCCGACCTTAAGAAAGTAGGCGTTAGCGTTAAGTTTGATAACCGCGATACCCACAAGCCCGGCTTTAAATTTGCCGAGCACGAATACCGTGGCGTACCGGTACGTATTGCTGTTGGCCCCCGCGATTTAGACAATGGAACCGTTGAGGTTGCCCGCCGCGATACCTTAGAAAAAGAGGTGCTTCAACAAGCTGACTTAGTAACTAAAATACAGCACCTGCTGGAACAAATTCAGACCAACCTGTACACTCGTGCTCTTAACCACAGGGAAACTAATACCTGCAAGGTTGATACCTGGGATGAGTTTACCGCCAAGCTGGAAGATGGCGGCTTTATCTACGCCCACTGGGACGGTACACCTGAAACAGAGCAAAAGATAAAAGAAATGACCAAGGCTACCATTCGCTGCATACCTATTGGCAATGCAAAAGAAGATGGCAAGTGCATTTTAACCGGTAACCCATCTACCCAACGCGTAGTGTTTGCAAGGGCTTATTAAACGAAAAGCCAACAACTAAAAATGAAAAATAGAGGGGGCTTTTAGCCCCCTTTTATATGACCAAAAAACTAAACCGTTCTTTCTTTACTTATTGATTTTTCTTTAACAGCATAGCTAATTCCCTGCTTAGTGTTTTGGCCTTATCTTCGGCATACCATTTATGCAGGTGTACAATAAAATCGTCGTGGGCCATACCCTCCGCTTTTAGTTTGCTTACCAGCGCTTGTGCAGGTGCAGGCCTTGCACCCCACTCTCCGGTAAGTTCAAAATTGCTGTTTAGCTGCAAAAGCTTAGGAATAGCCCTCTGGCCATTGGTCAAAAAACTATCTATCAGTTCCGGGTTTTGGTCGCGGTATAGTAAGTGCAATTGCAACTTACCTGCAGACTCCTCTGCAATGCGTTGAAGTACCGAAAGTATCTGAGACGAATCTCCACACCAGGGCTCTGTAATAATTAACCAATGCACGGGCTTTTCAAGCGCTTTTAGCGCAGCAACAATATCATCGGTAAGTTTATATGTTTTGTATATGCGCCTTGCACGCTGCAGGTTTAGGCTGTAGTATTGAAATTTAGGAATTTGCTCTGCTTCGGGCAAAACAGAGTTTACTTCTACTGCCTTTTCAAAAGCATCCATGTAGCTGTTATAAGGCAAGGCTTTATCTATATAGGCCTTAAAGTTGATTGCTGTATTTACTAGCATAATTGTTTATTTATGCAGCAAATCTACAACATGCTCTTTGCCTGAAATATGATATTTGTTACATAGCAAGCATTGTGTAACCCATGTTACCAAACTAATTGGCAAGTATCACATTAAAATTTAAGTCATTACGCGTGGAGGTATCATAAGGCCTAATACATGGCTACAACAAACGCATTACCCTATGCCTGTTAAACAGCGTATAACCTATTCCAAATTCAATATTATCAGCTTTGGCAAAATGCGTTTTCAGGGTAAGGTTAGCCGTTATGCCATAAGGCAAACGGTAGCGCCAGCCAATGCGGCTATATATGCGCCCATCGCCTTTGTAATAGGTGTATGGATACACACCCGCCTGAAACAGGAACGTGAGCTTGCCAAGCCATAAATCGTACCCAAAGGCAATACCCGGACGCACCGTTTGAAAGTAGGTTGGGTTTACATTGGGGTCGGTATAATGCATCAGGGCTTTTATAGACCTATCATTAAACACCTCAAACGTAAGGGTAAGGCCGCTTTTAATGCCAATAGATTTAGTAATGTTAAACATTAGCCCATTAACCAAATAGCCGCGGTCGTCGGGCGGGTAAATTTCTTTGCGGCCAAATGTTGCTATTACCGAATAGATAAATTGCCTGTTGGGTTCAAACTCACTTTTCTGGTACCTGTTAGCCAAGGGTGCGGGTTGAAACCTATACAATAAGCCTGCGGTAACAGCCGGTAAATTAAGCCCCAGGTTAGGAGTTCTATAAGCCCCGTTAGAAAAATGCGTTATCCCTATCCCTGCATTAAAAAACAGCCTTGGGGTTAGGCATTGTTCAAACAACAGCTGAAAGTTAACCAGCGCGTTTAAATGGCTGCCTATGGTTACATTTTTATGGTTATCTGCTTTGCCAAACACTTTACTTAAATACCCCACGCCGCTACCTAAACTAAAACGCAGGTGCGTACCCCGGTTGCCTACCAGGTTAAAACGGTTAAAAGCATATATGCCGGTGGCGTTGCCCAGTACATCGTTATAACCCAGCCGGTAATGCATTAAGCTTATTCCAACTACAGAGTTCTTATAAAACAGATGCCATGGCCTTAGCCCTGAAACGGGTTTAGATATAGTTAGTTCTACAGCCTGCGTATGGGCACGTTGCAGGTACATAACGGTAGGGCTATGTGCCCATAAAAAGCCACCAAACCATTTGACCTCCAGTTGAAGGTTATCAAACACTTTGTTGCGGGTACTATCAAGCATTTGGGCCCTAGCACCAAAGCCAATAAAAATAGATACTATGCAGAGCAACTTTTTCAAAACAGGCAAATATAGTTATTGCCTATAAACAAAAACCCCCGCCCTGATAACAGGGCGGGGGTTTTATAAGGAATAATCTAACCTAATTAGTCGCGAACAACTTTAACATTGGTAGCGCGGCCATCTTC
>JBIPNX010000296.1:0-3659 GCA_044378145.1 Flavobacteriales bacterium
CTTGTATGTTGATGCCGGTTACTATTATACCATATACAAAGATTTCATCGGTTTTAAACTGGGTGCCGATATTAAAGTTGGCCCAACAGGCTTCCCCGATTATTTGCAGGTTTACCGAGTATCAGCAAATACCAAAGACCTTGTTAATACTCAAGGTGTAAATATCGGGTTGACGTATTACTTCTTAGAGAAATATTCTATTAATGGTAACTACTCGTGGAACAAGCTGGACCGTCGCGGCTCTACAGACCCCATCATCCCTGCCTTTAACACTCCGGAGCATAAGTTTAATATAGGTTTCAACGTGCGCGATTTTGCCATTGGCAAGTTTGAACATAATGGTTTTAACATTAACTATAAATGGATAGAGGGCTTTACGTTTGAAGGTGCCCCGCAGTTTACGGGTGCTATCCCAACTTACGATATGCTTGATTTACAGGTAAACCATAAGGTAACCAAGATAAACACTGTGTTTAAGTTAGGTGCACAAAACGTGCTTAATAACAAACGCGCACAGGTATTTGGTGGCCCTGCAATTGGTCGCTTAATATATTTCTCGTTGGTATACGAAATGTCGCCTAAGCGTTAATAATACAAGCTTGTATACAATATTTATCAGAGCAGCGCCAATTTAGGCGTTGCTCTTTTGTTTTAGCAATAACCTATAAGCTAAAAACTATATATTTGCTGCGGATATTTGGATTAGGAACTAATGAAGAAAGAAGTTGTATTTGTTGTAGGCTCTTCCGGCCAAATTGGTACGGAACTGGTAATGAAACTGCGCGAAATGTATGGGGTTGATAATGTTATCGCCTCCGACATTAAAAAATCGTCAGAAGAAGTTAAAGAGGGCGGACCTTTTGAGCTGCTTGATGTGTTGGACCACGAAGCCCTTTTCAGCATAGTTAAAAAGTACAACGTAACCCAGATTTACCTGCTTGCAGCATTGCTTTCGGCTACAGCCGAGCAAAAGGTAAAAGGCGCCTGGAACCTTAATATGAATGGTTTATTTAATGTGCTAGACCTTGCTAAAGAGCAACACATTTCAAAAGTTTACTGGCCCAGTTCTATTGCTGTATTTGGCCCGACAACACCAAAACAAAACACTCCCCAGCGTACCATAATGGAGCCTAATACCGTTTACGGCATTAGCAAACAAACAGGAGAGCGCTGGTGCGAGTACTATAACGCTAAATACGGTGTTGATGTGCGCAGCCTGCGTTACCCTGGCCTTATAGGTTACAAAAGCGAGCCCGGAGGGGGCACAACAGATTATGCTGTGCATATTTTCCACGAAGCATTAGAAAAAGGCACGTACGAATGCTTTTTGAAAGAAGATACCGAGCTGCCTATGATGTACATGCCCGATGGTATTAAAGCTACTATTGGCATTATGGAAGCCCCTGCAGAACAGGTTAAAATACGTTCGGCATACAACCTTGCAGCCATGAGCTTTACCCCTAAAATACTGGCCGAGGAGATTAAAAAGCACGTACCTGATTTTAAAATAACCTATAAACCCGACAGCCGCCAGCAAATAGCTGATACATGGCCCGGAAGCATTGACGATAGTGAGGCCAGGGCCGACTGGGGCTGGCAACATGATTACGGTATTGAAAAAATGACCGCAGATATGATTAAAAATATATCAAACTCATAAGGTTTTGCATTATATTTGCTAGGTAACAAAAGAAGATACAACAAGAATGAAAAACATATTTATACTTATAGCCATTTGTTGCACTTTAGGCCTGGCAGCACAGCCTGCTACCGGTTTTCAAGGTACCTCAACCGATACTAAAAGCAAAGTAAAAACCAACCGTAGCTATAACCAAAACTACACGGTTAAAAATAATGAGGCTTTTTATAAGTTTGGCGAAGACTCTCTATACAAGCATATTTATACCCAGCTGTATACTACACCTGAGTTTTTAGCTAACACCAAAGATGGCCACGTGCTTATTTCTTTTGAGGTTAATTTTGATACCAAGGTTATCAACTCTAATATAATTGAAGGGATGGATAACGATGTTGATGTTGCTGTAAAACGCATTATTACAGGTATTAAAGACTTTGTTCCGGCACAGGAAAATGGTATTGACTACCGTTCTGAGATTATTATGGATATCCCCATAAAAGCCAGATAGTCATTACCCTTTTACAATTTTTCAAATTACTAACCCTTATATTTTATTGCGGGATATGAATCATCCGCTATACGTCCATAATACTATTACCCGTAAAAAGGAGCAGTTTATTCCAATAAACCCACCATTTACCGGCATGTATGTTTGTGGCCCTACGCTTTACGGCGATGCTCACTTAGGCCATGCACGCCCTTATATTACATTCGACTTATTACAGCGTTACCTTAAACACCTTGGCTACAAGGTGCGCTATGTGCGCAATATTACCGATGTTGGCCACCTTGTAAACGATGCTGACGAAGGAGAAGATAAAATTGCCAAACAGGCCCGTATTGAGCAGTTAGAGCCAATGGAAGTGGTACAGCATTATACTGTAAACTTTCATAAAAACATGGCCCAGCTTAATAACCAGCCACCAAGCATTGAACCCCGCGCAGCAGGCCATATACTGGAGCAGATAGAAGCGGTTACCAAGATTATTGAAGCCGGTTATGCTTATGAGGTTAACGGCTCTGTTTATTTTGATGTAATTAAATACAATGCCGATTATAAGTACGGCAAGCTTTCGGGCCGTGTTCTGGATGAGTTGGTTGAAGGTACCCGTGACCTTGATGGCCAGGACGAAAAACGCAACAGCGCCGATTTTGCCCTTTGGAAAAAAGCTAACCCTGAACATATCATGCGTTGGAACTCGCCCTGGGGCGAGGGCTTCCCCGGCTGGCATATCGAATGTACTGTAATGAGTACGAAGTATTTGGGTGAGCATTTCGACATTCACGGAGGTGGCATGGATTTACTATTCCCTCACCACGAGGCTGAGATTGCCCAGAACAATGCTTGCTTCCATAAAGAGCCTGCCAAGTACTGGATGCACAATAATATGGTTACTATTAACGGCCAAAAGATGGGTAAATCGTTAGGTAACTTTATAACGTTAGACCAGTTCTTTAGCGGCAACCACCCTGTGTTAACAGCGGCGTACTCGCCAATGGCTATACGTTTCTTTATACTGCAGGCACACTACCGTAGCACGCTTGACTTTTCAAACGCTGCCTTAGAGGCGGCAGGTAAAGGCTTACAACGTTTGTTAGCCGCCTATAAAACCATTAGCGAGATTAAACCATCGGCTACATCAAGCTACGATGTAAAGAAACTGGAAGTGGCTAGCTTTGAAGCGTTGAACGACGATTTAAACAGCCCCATTGTAATTGCTGAATGGTTTGATGCCGTGCGTGCAATTAATAGTGCAAAAGCCGGTACTGAAACTTTTACTGCTGAGGATATTGCCCAGCTTAAAAAGCTATACGAAACAATTATTTTCGACATTTTAGGTTTAAAGGAAGAAGGTGTTGGTAGCGATGGAGGAAATGATGTGTTGGATGGTTTAATGCAGGTGATTATTGAGCAGCGCAAAACAGCACGTGCTAATAAAGATTATGCCTCGTCAGACTTTATACGCGACCAACTGGCTAAGCTTAACATAGAAATTAAAGATGGCAAGGATAATACATC
>JBIPNX010000297.1:0-3643 GCA_044378145.1 Flavobacteriales bacterium
GCTCTTCCGATCTCTATTAATTTTAGTAGGTGTGGTATTAGATACATTACAACAAATAGAAAGCTATTTATTAATGCGTCATTACGACGGGTTGATGAAGTCTGGCCGCATTAAAGGCCGTGCGACTAACTCACCTGTTAGCATGGCACAGCAATAATAGCCCAATGGTAGTTATTAAAACGCCTGAAGAGGTAGAGTTAATAAGAGAAAGTTCTTTACTTGTTGGTAAAACGTTAGCCACTTTGGCAAAACTTATTAAGCCCGGTGTAACCGGTAATGAGCTTGATAAGATAGCCGAAGATTTTATACGCAGCCATGGCGATGCTGTACCGGGTTTTAAAGGCCTGTACGGTTGTCCAAGCACCTTGTTAGTTTCTGTAAACCAACAAGTGGTTCACGGCCTGCCAAGCGATAAACCTTTTAAAGAAGGCGACATCATTTCGGTAGATTGCGGGGTGTATAAAAACGGTTTTTATGGCGATTCGGCCTTTACCTTTCCGGTTGGAGAGATTAAAGCCGATGTACGCAAATTGCTTAGGGTTACTTACGAATGCTTGTACAAAGGCATTGAAATGGTAAAACCGGGCAATAGGGTAGGCGATGTATCGTTTGCCGTACAAAGCCATGCCGAGGCAAACGGATATTCTGTTGTAAGAGAGTTGGTAGGCCACGGCCTTGGACGAAGCTTACACGAAAAACCCGAAGTACCCAACTTTGGTAAACGCGGCTCAGGCCCGGCATTAAAAGAGGGCATGACAATTGCCATAGAGCCGATGATTAACATGGGCAAGGCAAGGGTAATAACAGAAGAAGACGGATGGACCGTACGCGCGGCCGATAATTTACCATCGGCACACTACGAACATTCTGTAGCTGTAACAAAGAACGGAGTTGAAATTTTATCGTCGTTTGACGGATTAGAAGATATAATAAAGTATATAAACAGTTAATGGCAAAACAATCGTCAATAGAGCAGGACGGGACAATTATAGAAGCCCTATCTAACGCTATGTTTAGAGTAGAGTTAGAAAATGGCCACGTAATTATCTCGCATATCTCCGGCAAAATGAGGATGCACTACATTAAAATATTACCCGGCGACAAAGTAAGGATTGAAATGTCTCCGTATGATTTAACAAAAGGAAGAATAGTATACAGGTATAAATAATAATTAAGTTAACTGAAATGAAAGTAAAAACATCGGTTAAGAAACGCAGTGCCGAGTGCGTAATTGTAAAGCGCAAAGGACGCGTTTATGTTATTAACAAAAAGAACCCAAAGTTTAAGCAACGCCAAGGCGCTTAATACAATAACTGCATAATAAAACTATGGCAAGGATATCTGGTATTGATTTACCTAAAAACAAACGTGGCGAAATAGGTTTAACCTACATTTTCGGCATTGGACGCAGCTCGGCTCAACGTATATTGGACAAAGCCGGTGTTGACCGCAACACTAAAGTTAACGACTGGAACGACGAGCAGCTAGGCGCTATCCGTCAGGTAATTAACGACGAGTTTAAAGTGGAAGGTGCTTTACGTTCTGAGACGCAATTAAACATTAAGCGTTTAATGGACATTGGTTCTTACCGTGGCATCCGTCACCGTTCAGGTTTACCTGTTCGTGGCCAAACCACCAAGAACAACGCACGTACACGTAAAGGCAAACGTAAAACCGTTGCTAACAAGAAAAAAGTTACAAAATAAGCTAGTAATTAAAAACAATAACGAAGTAAAATGGCAAAGTCTTCTTCTGCTAAAACCGTTAAAAAGAGAGTCGTTAAGGTTGACGCTGTTGGACAGGCGCATATCAACGCTACGTTTAACAACATCATCATATCGCTTACCAACACTGCCGGCCAGGTTATTTCTTGGTCATCAGCAGGTAAGATGGGATTCCGCGGTTCTAAAAAGAACACCCCTTACGCAGCCCAAATGGCCGCTACCGATTGCGCTAAAGTTGCATTTGATGCAGGCCTGCGCCGCGTAAAAGTGTTTGTTAAAGGCCCGGGTGGCGGACGTGAGTCGGCCATACGTACCTTGGCTAACGCGGGTATTGAGGTTACCGAGATAATGGATTGTACTCCAATTCCACACAACGGTTGCCGCCCACCAAAACGCCGTCGCGTATAATTTATAAGCACGGTTTAATTTTTAACAAAATAGCATAAAAAAGAAATGGCACGATACAGAGGTCCCAAATCAAGAATAGCCCGTAAATTCAAAGAGGCAATTTTTGGCCCCGATAAAGTTTTAGCTAAAAAGGCTTATGGCCCAGGCATGCACGGCCCTAACAAGCGTCGTAACAAGCAGTCTGAGTACGCTGTACAGCTTCAGGAAAAGCAAAAAGTAAAATATACTTACGGTATATTAGAGCGTCAGTTTGCTAAAATGTATACCCACGCTGCACACGCTAAAGGCGTTACCGGTGAGGTATTATTACAGCTTATTGAAAGCCGCTTAGATAACGTTGTTTACCGTATGGGCATTGCCCCTACACGTGATGCTGCACGCCAATTAGTTGGCCACCGCCACATTACCGTAAACGGTAAAGTTGTAAACATTGCTTCATTTACTGTTCGCCCTGGCGATAAAGTAGGTGTACGTGAGAAATCAAAATCTATGGAAGTTATTGCCGTTGCCTTATCAGCACGCACTAACAAATACCCTTGGTTAGACTGGAACTCGCAAACTATGGAAGGCACATTTATTGCCCGCCCTAACCGCGACGAAATTCCTGAGAACTTTAAGGAACAACTGATTGTCGAGCTTTACTCTAAATAACGGGTAGCATACTCTTCAGTCTAATTATTACCAAACCTTTTTTAAAAGAACAAAATAAATTATGGCCATTTTAGCATTTCAACGCCCCGATAAGGTTATAATGATACAGTCTACGGAAACCGAAGGCAGCTTCGAATTCCGTCCGCTAGAGCCGGGTTACGGTATTACTATTGGTAACTCTCTTCGTCGTATCTTATTATCTTCATTAGAAGGCTATGCTATCACAAGCATCCGTATTGAAGGTGTTGAGCACGAGTTTTCTACCATTAAAGGTGTGGTTGAAGACGTTACTGAGATTATACTTAACCTTAAGCAGGTTCGCTTCAAAAAACAAATTGAAGGTATAGACCACGAGAAAGCTACAGTAGAATTTACCGGCAAAAGCCAGCTTACTGCAGGCGATTTAGGTAAAGGCACTTCGGCTTTCCAGGTTTTGAACCCTGACCTGGTTATTTGTAACCTTGAGCCTAAAGTAAAACTGAAAATTGAGTTAACTATAGACAAAGGCCGTGGCTACGTTCCGGCTGATGAGAACAAAACTGCTAACCCTGTTAACGGTTTAATAGCTATAGACTCTATTTACACTCCTATTAAGAATGTAAAATACGTTGTAGAAAACTACCGCGTTGAGCAAAAGACCGACTACGAGAAATTGCTTATCGATATAGTTACCGACGGTTCTATACACCCTAAAGAAGCTTTGAAAGAAGCGGCTAAAATCCTTATCCAACACTTCTACTTATTCTCTGACGACAAGATTACTCTTGACACAGAAGAAAAAGCATCTACTGAAGAGTTTGATGAGAACATGCTACACATGCGCCAGTTGCTTAAAACCAAACTGGTTGACCTTGACCTAT
>JBIPNX010000017.1:0-13364 GCA_044378145.1 Flavobacteriales bacterium
TTCGTTGTACGATGTATCGTTATAGGTATGGCCTGTAAGGTCCATTTCCATCGAGTCTAAAAAGGCATCAATTAAAGCTACCTCAATACCGTATTGCTTTACTACTTTTTGAAAACTGCTGATGATAGGGTTAAGGCTGATTCCACGTTCAATTGCTTTATATGTTTCCTGCCTGAATTCGGCTAACAATGTGGCCTTATCCTGGTCGAAGAACGTGTCTACAATTTCGTCGGCATAGCGCACATAGCCATATATAGCATATATAGCATTGCGGTGTTGTTTGCTGATTAACGATATACCCAGCGAGAATGAAGTACTATAATTTTTAGTTACTATGCGGCTGCATTGTATTGCTGTTGTATCAAACAACTGCTTTTGATCTGTTAATAATTTGCTGGCTTGCATGGCGGTAGTTTTAGGCATCTTTTAAAATACGTTCGGTAACTAAGCGCGAGCTGATAACAACAATAGGCAAGCCTGTACCGGGAGTTGTTGATGCCCCAACATAATACAGGTTTTTAAACTCTTCGTCTTTATTAGCCGGCCTAAAGCCACCTATCTGGTTTAACCCGTGGGCAAGGCCAAGGCCGCTGCCACGGTAAAGGTTTAGGCTGTTTTGCCACTCGGTAGGAGATAGGATAATCTTAGTCATGATATTGCCTTTAATATCATAGCCTACACGTTTCCCTAAATCGTCAATAATGGTTTCGGCTAGTTTTTCGGCATCATCCCACGATTTTTTATAGCGCAAATCTGGCACAGGGCATAGTATAAAGATGTTTTCGCAGCCTTCGGGTGCGCAATCAGCATTCGATTTTGAACTTACGTTTACGTAGTAGTAAGGCTTATCTGGGTTTACTGATAGTTTAAAAATATCATCAGCATATTCTTTAAAGTTATCGCCCAAAAAGTAGTTGTGATGGTTCAGCCCTTCAATTTTACCTTTCACCCCAAGGTATATGGTAAATGGGGCAAGGGTCCAGTCCATTGCATCCAAGCGCTCTTCGTTGTAGCGGGCTCGTTTCAATATCTTCCCGCGGAACGATGCTGCATCTGCATTCACCACAAAAATATCTGCCTTGTGCACCACGCCTTTATTATCCATAATGGCAGTTACTTTTTTGCCATCGGTAATGCATTCAACCACCTCGGTATTGTATTCAAACTTAACACCGCGCTTGTGCAGCTCTGCTACAATCTCTTCAACTATACGGTACATACCGCCTTTTACATTCCAGTAGCCATCGTGCTGCAGTTCGGTATAGTTAAGCAGTTTGTATACGGCCGGGGTTTCAAATGGCGTAGCACCTAAAAAGAAAGCCACTAATGAGAAGATGACCTTTACCTCGTTACTTTCAAAAGAGTTTTGAAGGTCTTTCCACATCGAGTAAAACATGCGAGGTGCATGTTTCCATGGCACACGGGTAAGCTGCAACAGGTAGTGCAGTTTGCCATCAAAGTTTTGCTTTATTACAATATTCTCGGTATCGTGAAAAATAGCCTTGGCATTGTCTAGGTATTTCTCCACTTTGGCTTTAAAGTTTGGCTCTAACGATTCAAACTCAGCGGCCAGTTTATCAAGGTCGGTATATATGTTATATCGTTTGCCGTTGCTAAAGTTTACGGTGTATAGTGGGTCAAGTTTTTGATATACCAATGGGTCTTTCATCCCGCAGGCTTCAAAAAGTTCTTTAAACTCGTAGCTCATGCTAAAAAACGATGGGCCCATATCAAACGTAAAACCATCGCTCTTCAATTGGTTTAGGCGGCCACCCGGCTGGTGGTATTTCTCCAGTATGGTAATGTCTTTATAGCCTTTGGTTGTTAGCCTTAAAGCACTAGCCAACGCACCCAAACCAGAACCTGTTATCAGTACTTTTTTTGTCATTATTTCTTAAAATATTTTGGGTGTGGCAATAAAAATCCAAACGACTCACCATCCTCTTTACCCATTTTTTTATGATGAATTTTATGTGCTACACGTAATGCGCGCAGGTATCGGTTATCAACCCTGCTAAACCATTTTACACGACGGTGTACGTATATATCGTGTACAAAAAAGTAGGCAGCACCATACGCTGCTATGCCAATACCAATAAAGAATTTCCAGTCGAAACCATCTGCCACGCCGGTCATGGTAAAGGCCATTGATATAAGGGCGAAGAATACCCCAAACCAATCATTTTTTTCAAATAGGTGATAACCGGGTTCGTGGTGGTCTTTATGCAGGTTCCATAAAAAGCCGTGCATAATGTATTTATGTGTAAACCAGGCTACAAACTCCATAGTTGCAAAAGCACCTATAAAGCAGGCCGTATATAGTATCCAAACCATTTTAGCAATTGTTATGAATTGCTAAACAGGCATGATTTTATTTTGTTTAATGTTTTGTGTTAAAAATTAAACAAAAATTGTTAAAGCGCAGATATTCAGTTAATTAAAATTTAGTTAACTGTTACTTGATGATTTAACTAAACTGCCTGATTACTATTAGCAGGCTAAAGAATATTACCTGAATGGTAAATAGAAAAACCGCCATCATGTTATGCACGCGGGTGCTGCGGTATATATAAAACAGGCTAAGCACACTGCCTGCTACAAACCAGGCAATGTAGTTTTGTAAAGGTATTGTACCCCCATGCCAGTGCCAGTAACCCATAGCAACAGCATTAGGTTCCAGTATAAGGTCGTAAAAGGTCATTATTGCGCCCGATAGCAATGCCGTTGGCAGCGTGGGGATTTTTAACAAACCGGCTATTTGGGTAGAGCAATACACCATAAAAAACCAGTTAAGCCCCAGTATTAACGGTACGTCCATAAACTTAGGACCCAGTACATCCCCATAATTATATTCGCCAAAAATCAATCCGGTTTTTACGCCGTCAACCTCTAGAAAAAAACCTGCCACACCTACCAGAAAAGATTTTAGTACAAAGCTCATTCCCTGCATGGCAATATAGTCAGTTGGGTTTTCGCCTTTCAGCCGTTTTTCTTCGGCTTTTTGCATAATGGTGTGCGATGTGGTGTGGTAAAAAACCACCAATACCACAGCAAGCAATATGTTTACTGATGATAGGTTGATAAACACCTTATGGCAAATAGGCATAGAAAGACCTATTATACCTACAATGTAGATAATGATTACGATAAGGTATATCAGATGGCTGCGCTTCACAATGTATTGTTTATAATAGTTTCTGCAGTAATTTTTGCCGATGCTAAGCATATAGGTATTCCCCCGCCGGGGTGCACACTGCCGCCGCAAAAATAAAGTCCTTTTATTTTATCGCTGTAGTTTTTATGCCTGAAAAACGCTGCAAATTTATTGTTGCTGCTGGTGCCGTATAACGATCCTCCTAACGATGAGGTACGACTTTCTATCAATTGCGGATCTAAAATCCACTCGCAATCTATATATTGTTCAATGTCTTCGCCAAGGTGTTTACTTAGTTTTTCTATTACAATAGCTTTAGTTTGTTGGGCAATAGCTTGCCAGTTTTGGCCGGTATGTTCAGGTGCGTTAACCATTACAAACCAGCTTTCGCAACCTGCGGGTGCATCGGCCTTGGCTATTTTCGATCCTACAAAAACATATATTGTAGGGTCTTTGTAAACTGCTTTCTTATCAAACAGGCTTTCAAACTCAGCCTTATAATCTTCAGCAAAAAATATATTGTGCAAATCAAGTTTGGCAAACTCTTTTTTCATCCCCCAGTTAAATACCAGTGCCGATGTCGACCGTTCCTGTTTGAGCAATTTTCGGGCTGTTGGCTCGTCGTTTAATAAATGCCTGTAAGTAACAACCACATCGGCATTGCTAACTACAAGGTCGGCTTTGTATTCAACTCCATTGGCTATAACCCCGCAGGCTGTATCATATTCTGTAATTATTTTTTCAACTTTAGTGTTAAAACTAAAGCTAACACCCAGTTTTAAACCCAGGCTGTATATAGCGTCGGTAATGCTGTACATACCTTTGATTGGTAGGTAAGCGCCCAAACCATACTCCACATGCGGAATAACATTTAACACCCCCGGTGCTTTGTATGGGTTGCTGCCGTTATAGGTGGCATACCTGTCAAAAAGCTGCACCACTTCGGGCTTAGAAAAACGCTCGGTATTGGCTTTGTGCATGGTTTTCATCACATCCATCTGCCCAATACTCAAGGCACTTTTCCAAAACTGGCGGCTTAGGTACGTATACTTATCGCCAAAGGGTTTAAAAATAAACACGTCCGATGTAAGTTCCCACAGCCGTTTACTGTGTTGCAGGTGGGCAATAACGTTAGCGGCCTTCTCGCCGGTTACGCGTTCTACTTCTTCCGCAAATTGGTTGTTGTCAGCATAAGCATTAAGCACCTTGCCGTTGCTAAAAAAGTAGCGGCAAATGGTAGTCAGCCTCTTTATTTCAAGGTAGTCTTTCAGGTTTTCGCTTGCTTCAGTAAAAAGCTCTTCAACCAAATAGGGCAGGGTAAATAGCGATGGGCCAATATCAAAACGGTAACCGTTTACGTGCATTTCGGCTAGTTTGCCCCCGGGCTTATCAGCAGCTTCAAAAACTTTTACACTAAAACCGGCAGTAGCAAGCCTAACAGCAGTAGCTAAACCTGCCACGCCGCTGCCTATAACTATTGCCGATTTACTTTTTTGCATAGGCAGTATAATGAATAACTATCTAAAATGTTTTAAACCGCAGGTAGTTTACATTTATTAGTTGGTTGGTTTTAATACTGCCTAAGGTTTTAGTATTATTGCAGAATAATAGTAATTACAACAATGGTTAGGTTTAAGGGTAAGGTTTTAATGGTGCTTTTTTGCATGCTTGGTTTTGCAGGCATGGCACAGCTACCTAACGATACCATCTTTGGGCGCGACACATCGGTTGTCGATATTTACAAACCCAAAGCCACCTTCGATAATTTTAACTTACTAAAGCTGGAATCGTCGGCATTTGGTATTGGAGGCAAGTTTGCCTGTCAAAACTATTATGGCCTTATGCACATGTGCGAGTTGCCACCTTATGTGGTAGGTGGAGCAAACTATAACAACCGTTGGTGCAATGTGCAATACAAAATATCGGGCAACGACAGTAGCCGTGCCAACCTTATACTTATTACGGCAGAGCTGCACAACCCCGATTATGCGTTAAAGACAGTAGATGTATTTGTTGATGTAATTCGCAAAGCGCTGAATATGCTTGGTGAGACTATGCCCGACGGATTAAAATCGTCTATTGTAGGCATGACAGAGTATAAAATACGCACTCCAAGGGGGTATCTTGTTCGCTTAAAAGTGTACCGCACCCAGTTTGATGCCCTGGAGGTTAAAATTGATGCTACAGGTATAGAGTAGTTATCAGTTATAGGTTATTAGAATTTTCAACTTTCAGTTTTTAACTTTCATAGAAACCTCTTTCTTGCGGAAGCAATCAGCCGTATGGTCGTTTACCATGCCGGCGGCCTGCATATAGGCGTAGCAAATGGTAGAGCCCACAAACTTAAACCCGCGTTTTATCAGGTCTTTGCTCATAGCGTCGCTCTCGGGGCTTTTAGATAGGTAGTTGCCTATACTGGGCTTGTTTACAATGGTTTTGTTGTTTACAAACTGCCAAATGTACTTATCAAAACTGCCAAACTCTTTTTGTACCGCCATAAATGCCTTTGCGTTACCAATGGTAGCTTTTATCTTTAAGCGGTTGCGGATAATTCCATCGTTAAGCATCAGCTCTTCCACATCGCTATCATCCATTGCTGCAATCTTTTTCAGGTTGTAGTTAAGAAAAGCCTTGCGGTAGTTATCGCGCTTGCGGAGCACAGTAAGCCAGCTAAGCCCCGCCTGAAAACCATCCAGCACAATAAATTCAAAATGCTTTTGGTCGTCGTGCAAGGGCACACTCCATTCGGTATCGTGGTACTCCATCATTATATCGTTACCCACACACCAGGGGCAGCGGGTTAATTCTTTTTTAGCAGCCATTTATGGAATATTGTTGTTATTTTAATCTATGTAATGAGTCTCAAATTTAAAGCAATATGCAAACAAAGCAATACACGGTCATATTATTGTTGGCACTATGCCTTAGCGCGTTTAGCAGCAAGGCTTTCTTTATTCCTGATTTAGGCAAAAGCCGCCCTACGGATAGTATTATGAACCTGCGGTATGATGCCCCAAGCTATCCATCAACCCTAAAAGCATTATCCAAAATGGATAATGCTATGGCTGCGAAATTAGATAGCGCCATTATCTACCTGAAAAGTTTGCCTGCTTCATGGCCCATGACTCAGGTTTACCAAAACAGAATGCCATATATAAGGTACCGTCAGTTTAATGGATATACCTTGATGGTAGAGCAGGAGTATATGCTATATAATAAGATTAATTCAGAATTCCCGGCAGTAATAGTTACGCCGGAAGAACCCCGAATGGATGTAGTGTTTAAACCTGTTATTTATTTGTACCCTGTTAAGGAGCAAAAAATTGATGTTAACCTAGGGTTTAACGGCACTGAACTTTATACTTGGCCACAGATAGACAACAAACAAAACTGGAGTGTTACCGCGCAGCCCGATGGTATGCTAAAAGACAATGCAGGCGAAGAATACCCGTATTTGTTTTGGGAAGGTGTGCTGAATGATTACACATGGATAGATAAAACCGAGGGCTTTATGGTATCGGCTGATGAGACAGAAACATTCCTTCGTGATAAATTGAAAATACTGGGTCTTAACAGTCGCGAGTATACCGACTTTATTACCTTTTGGGGCCCACGCCTCCGCAAGAATAAATACAACCTGATACGTTTTGAAACTACTGCTTATGATAAGGCATTGCCATTAACCATAACCCCTGCTCCTGAAAGTAGCCAACGCATTATGATGGTGTACAAAGGACTTGATGAGCCTTTTGAAATTTCAGAGCAGGAATTAAAGCCTTTTACCCGCAAGGGCTATACAGTAATAGAGTGGGGTGGCATGGCCATGCCCGAAATTGTAAACTAACTGAACATGAAAAAGTACATTTTAGGAATATGCAGCCTGTTGTTTGTAGCGCTTGTTTTAACAAGTAGTACAACAATTACAAGTCATGAAAGGCAAAAGCCCTCAACGCTCGATTCGTTGTTGAGGTTAAGGTATAATGCGGCAAATCATAGCTCTGTTATTAAAGCGATTGAGAAGTTGGATAAACCCCAATCGCAGAAGCTGGACAGTGCCGTTAGTTTTTTAAATGCCCTGCCCGGTTGTTGGGCAATGTCTGACGTGTACAGAAACAGGATGAACTTTTTGACCTACTATCAAATTAGTGGGTTTGCTGCGGTTGTAAAACAGGAGTATGAATTATTTGATAAGATTGAGGGGCAGTTCCCAATGCAGTTGCAAGATGACCCATCAATGTATATTGTGGATAAACCGGTGATATACCTGTACCCCGAGAAAGAGCAAAAGATAAGCGTAAACCTTGGGTTTGATGGTACTGAACTATACACTTGGCCACAGATAGACAACAAACAAAACTGGACCGTTACTGCGCAACCCGATGGCATGCTGAAAGACAACGCAGGCGAAGAATACCCTTACCTTTTCTGGGAAGGAAAAATGAACAGCTATGCCTGGGTTAACATGAACGAAGGCTTTGTTGTTGAGGCTAACGAAACAGAAACATTCCTTCGCGATAAGTTGAAAGTGCTTGGCTTAAACAGTCGTGAATATACCGACTTTATTACCTTTTGGAGTCCACGCCTGCGCAAAAACAAATTCAACCTGATACGTTTTGAAACATCAGCCTACAATAAAGAAGTGCCTTTGCAGGTTAGTCCTGCACCCGAAAGTAGCCAGCGTATATTGATGGTTTATAAAGGATTGGAAGAACCCATCAGTGTTAAAGAACAGGTCTTAAAACCATTTACCCGCAAGGGCTATACACTAATAGAATGGGGCGGCACAGCCATGCCCGAAATTGTAAACTAACTGAACATGAAAAAGCACATTATAGGAATTTTCAGCACACTGTTATTGGTATTTACTACTGGAGCTAATGGTACAGCAGAATACATAACCGGCGAAAGCATTTCACGTTTAGATTCTTTGTTAAACCTACGTTTTGAAAGTAGCACATATAGAAAAACGTTAGCAGAAATTGCTAAATACGATAAGCCGCAGTCGCAAAAAATAGATAGTTCGGTTACTTTCCTGTATAGTATAGACTTTAATTGGCCTATGACAGGGCCATATAGACAGCAGATGAATACGCTTAAATACCGTCAACTACCAGGTTATGCATTGTTGGTAGAGCAGGAATATATGGCATGGCAAAAAATACAAAAGGAATTTCCCTTTAGGCAATTATACATCAACCCAAAAGATAACCGGAAAAAAGATGACAATAGGCATTGGGTGCAACCCTTAAAGCCTGTTATTTACCTGTATCCTGAAAGGGAAATGGACATTAAAGTAAATCTGAAGTTTGAAAGTGAAGAGTTATACACCTGGCCAAAGGTTGATGCTAATCTGGGCTGGAGTGTTACAGCAAAACCTGATGGTATGCTTACCGATGCATCGGGCAATGAATACCCTTACCTGTTTTGGGAGAGCAAAACCACCGACTATAAATGGGTTGATTTTAGCGAAGGCTTTGTTGTTTCTGCCGATGATACAGAAAATTTCCTTCGCGATAAGCTAAAATTGTTAGGCCTAAACAGCCGCGAGTATACAGACTTTATTACCTTTTGGGCTCCACGCTTAAAGCAAAATAAATACAACCTTATCCGTTTAGAAACCGCGGCGTATGATAAGGCAATGCCAATAAGTGTGAAGCCTGCGCCGGAAAGTATGCAACGCATATTTATGGTTTATAAAGCGCTAAAAGCTCCTGTAACGCTACCCGATCAAAAACTAGAGCCTTTTACCCGCAAAGGCTACTCGGTAATAGAGTGGGGCGGAATGGTAATGCCCGATATTATTAACTAATTGCATATTTATTGATGAAAAGTACATTCTTTATAACACTAGGTATAGTAATGCTAGGCATTGCCTGCGGAAACAAACCTGTTGCAGAGCAGTTACCACAACCAACACCCATAGACAGCACAGCCAAAGCTGATTCTATTTTAAGACTGAAATACAACAAAACAAACTGGAGTATCAGCATGAAAGAGCTGGCCCGTTGGGATAGTTGCAAGGCACGGCAATTAGATAGTGTTATAATGTTTGTATTAAAACTACCGAGTAACTGGCCCGGCACACGCGATGCTATTTTTGGTTTAGACAGCCTAACCTACGCGCAGGTTTACAGCTATGGCAGAAGGGTGGGAGATGATTATTATGCATACCTGCATAATCCGCCGCCACCGCCACCTGTTTATATAAGAGATGAACCTGTAATGACAGAAAAACCTGTTATTTACCTATACCCAAACAGGGAACAAAATATAACGGTTAAGCTGGGCTTAAAAGGTAAGCTGGGCTTTACCTGGCCCGAGATTGGCGCTGATAATAGTTGGAAAGTACGTGCCATGCCCGATGGTACGTTATATAATGAGCGGGAAGAAGATTATCCTTACCTGTTTTGGGATGGCGTGCAGGACGATATGAGCTATATAAAACAAGACGAAGGGTTTTTAGTAAAACAGAATGCGCTGGCCCGTTTTTTACGCGAGAAATTATTAATCCTTGGAATAAACGCCCACGAACGTGCCGACTTTATTACCTATTGGGTACCCCGCATGACCGGTAGCGATTATTACTTTATCCGTTTTGAAACAACTGCCTATAGCAAAGCCGTGCCTTTAACAGTTATTCCTAAACCCGAAAGTATACAGCGCGTGTTTATGGTATTTAAAAGGGTAAGTAGCAACTATACCTACACTGAGCAGGAACTTACTCCATTTAGGCGCAAGGGCTACACAGTAATAGAGTGGGGCGGAGCAGAGCTGCCTTCTACATCAAATTAAATAATTGCCCCGGCCTAAAGGTCGGGGACAAATAATGGGGTTATGCTTGGGCTTTAGCCCAAATTTGGTTTTTATTATTTCGGGGAATATGTAATTTTTCCACCCACAATAATACTAACCTACAATGGCATTTATCAACGTTTTGATATTTATGCCATTTAAATTATAATCTTTGCAACCCTAAACATTAATTCATAGCATGAAACGCTTATTATTAGCTACCGTGGCTGCTGCTTTGTTGTTAGCGCAGGCCTGTAAAACACCTGAAAAAACAACCCGTACCCCGGAGCCTCCGGTAGATACTACCGCGGTAGACAATGCACAGCTCGACTCGCTGCTTAAAGCGCTATTTAGCAACTTAGGCAAAAACGAAGACGCTGATGGTGGCGAAGACGAACCACCGGTACCAGCTGTTTACCAATCGGCCAACAAACGCGTTAACGACCTTATCCATACTAAACTGGAGGTTAAGTTCGATTTTAATACATCGCAGTTAATGGGTAAGGCTACTTTAACCTTTAAGCCTTATTTCTATCCCGTAAACGAATTGGTGCTTGATGCCAAATCGATGGATATTAATGATGTATCGTTAATTGATAGCAAAACAAAAGCTAAGACCAAACTTGCATTTGAATACAAAAACAATAAAATCACTGTAAAGCTTAACCGCACCTACAACCGCGACGAGCAATACATGATTTTTGTTGATTATGTTGCCAATCCTGATAAGGTAGAGCAAACAGGTTCTGAAGCCATTACCGATGCTAAAGGCCTTTATTTTATCGACCCAAAGGGAACAGACCCTAACAAGCCTACCCAGGTTTGGACACAGGGCGAGACAGAATCATCTTCTTGCTGGTTCCCAACTATCGACTCTCCAAACGAGAAAACCACACAAGAGATTTACATTACTGTAGATAAGAAATACGTAACCCTTTCTAACGGTAAACTGGTATCGCAAAAAGACAATGGCGACGGTACCCGCACCGATTACTGGAAACAAGACCTTCAACACTCTCCTTACCTGTTTATGATGGCTGTGGGCGAGTTTTCTATTGTAAAGGATACCTGGAGAGGCAAACAGGTTAACTACTATGTAGAAAAAGAATACGAGCCATACGCCCGTCAAATTTTTGGTAACACCCCTCAAATGTTAGATTTCTTTTCTAACAAACTGGGTGTAGATTACCCATGGGATAAATACTCTCAAATAGTAGTGCGCGACTATGTATCGGGTGCTATGGAAAATACCACTTCAACCATTCATGGTGAGTTTTTGCAACGTAACGACCGTGAGCTGTTAGACGAAACCAACGAGGGCGTTATTGCCCACGAATTGTTCCACCACTGGTTTGGCGACCTTGTTACTGCAGAAAGCTGGAGTAACCTACCACTTAACGAGAGTTTTGCTAACTATAGCGAATACCTTTGGTTAGAACATAAATACGGCCGCGACGATGCTGACGATCACCAACTGGATAACCTGAACAACTACCTGAGCGAAGCCGACGGAGGTAAAAATGTCGACCTTATCCGTTTTGATTACAATGCCCGCGAAGATATGTTCGATCGCCACAGCTACGACAAAGGTGGCCGTGTGCTGCACATGCTACGCAAATACCTTGGCGATGATGCTTTCTTTTCATCGTTGAAAGACTACTTAACTACCAACAAATTCCAATCGGCAGAGATACACAACCTGCGCCTTTCTTTTGAGAAAGTAACCGGAGAAGACCTTAACTGGTTTTTTAACCAGTGGTTTATGGATAAAGGCCACCCTGAGCTGGATGTAAACTACGATTACGATGGCGGCAATGCCATTATCACTGTAGCCCAAACACAAGACTTTAAAGTAGCCCCTCTATACAGGCTTCCGGTTGATGTAGATATTTATGTTGATGGTAAAGCTACCCGTCACCGTGTATGGGTTGATAGTGTTAAAAACACCTTCAGCTTTGCCGTTACTACCAAACCCGACCTTATTGTTTTTGATGCCGAGCACCAGATACTTGGTAAGATTACCGATAACAAAAGCAACGATAATTTGGTGTACCAGTACGAGCATGCTCCGTTATACTACGACCGTTGGGAAGCCATTACCCGCTTAGGTAAAAAAGCCAAAACCCCACAAGCCATTAAAGTGCTTAAGGCTGCCATTAACGATAAGTTTTTTGGCCTGCGCGATATTGCCCTGGTACAAATTGCCAAAATACCATCGAGCGAATTTGACGGTGTAAAAGACAGGATTATTACCCTGGCTAAAACCGATGCTAAATCAAGGGTACGTAGCTCTGCTATTAACACCCTGGCTAAAATGTTTGATGGCGATGCATCGTTGGTTGATGTTTATAAAGACAGGATAAACAATGACAAATCGTACATGGTTATAGGTTCAGCATTGAAAGCATTAGGTGCCGTTGATAAAAAGGCCGCACTGGTTGAAGCTAAAAAACTGGAGAACGAAAAGTCGGGCGATATATTAGGCACCATTGCCGAAATGTATGCTGAAGATGGAAACCCTGAGAACTACGATTTCTTTGTGAAATCGTACCCAAAGGTTACATCGGCTATGGGCAAATACAGCTTTATTACACAGTTTGGTAACTTTATAGCTAAACAGGACGATGATGCTTTACTTGATAAAGGCACAGCATTTGCTGAGAATATTATTAAGAACGAAAATGCATGGTGGTTAAAATTGGCAGGTTATTCTATGATTAACGCTGTTGCCGGCCACTACATTGAGAAGATTGACAAATTAAAAAGCGAAGGCGCCAGCGAAAGTAAAATTCGAGATGCTGAAGACAGGAAAGATAAAGTGGCAAACATTTTCCGCGAATACTTTAAAAATGAAAAAGACCCTCAGGTGCTTAAATACTTAGGGGGCGATGAATAGCAGTTTATGAAGAAAGACATCAAAATGCCACCGGTTAAAGATGTGGCCATTGCAATAATACAAGATACTGACGAGGCTGATCAGGTAGCATGGTATGTATACCTGGTTAATATGAAAAACAAGGCAATTACTGATGTTATAATAAACTCTAAAGGATATGGTACTATTGACGAAGAGCTGATTAAAACGTCTACTCTTCGTCATTACTTTGCCGAGGTAAAAGAGCAGTCGTTTGTTAAGGTGGAGATTATTATGGATTCTCTTTTTGGCCTTAATAATGAGTTCTGGGTTAGCTTCTATATAGGCAAACAGATATACGACCAGAAGTTTATCTTTTTACCTGAAACGATAAAGGAAGAGAACTTCACCAACATCCCTTTAATGGAAAAACGTGGGGTAATGATTGGGCATTAAGATCTGAAAGATGAAATGTGAAAGTTGAAAATGAATTTGAGTAAAAAGAAAAGGCGCCATTGGCGCCTTTTTTAATGGGGTAAATATGTGTTAAGCTGTTGCTTTTAC
>JBIPNX010000298.1:0-3632 GCA_044378145.1 Flavobacteriales bacterium
ACTACCTACACGGGTTATTACGTTCTCTTGTAAAACACGCAGTAGCTTAGCTTGCAGGCCAAGGTCCATCTCGCCAATCTCATCCAGGAAGATAGAACCTCCGTTAGCTTCTTCAAACTTACCAATGCGGCGGTTATCAGCTCCGGTAAAAGCACCTTTTTCGTGGCCAAACAATTCACTTTCAGCCAAATCAATAGGCACCGATGCCATGTTTACGGTAACATATGTACCGCGGGCGCGGGGCGAGTTATAATGGATGGCGCTGGCAATACCTTCTTTACCGGTACCGTTTTGGCCATTAATCATTACAAGCATATTGCTCTTTTCTACTTTTTGAATCATCTTCAAAACGCTTAAAAGTGCCTTGCTCTCTCCTATTATCTTAGAATATTTTTGACGGTCAATAATTTGCTCCTGTAAAACTTCTACCTGACGTTTTAATTTAACGCTGGCCCCTAGTGTTTTTACAGAGTTTACAAGCTCAACGTGTGCATTAGCATTCTTTAATATATAGTCTTTAGCACCAATCTTATAGGCTTTAACAACTACTTCAACTTCGTTTTGGCCCGATAGGATAATGGGTACAATCTCTTCGTTATAAGTTTTTACCCTTTGTAATATTTCCAAACCTGTCATATCAGGCAGGTTATAGTCAATTACAACAATATCAGGGTTACCGTGCAGGTTTTTAATTAGGTCAGCCCCATTGGTAAACAGGGTAACATCATAATCCTGCTCCTTTTCTAAGGTAAACTGTATAGCTTTACCAAAAAAGGCATCGTCTTCTACAATAAATACTTTAATCATACCTCCTGCGTTAATTATTGGAGTTGAAGGTACGGAAGGTTCTTGATTTTGGTTCTCTATTGGTGCCGGTTTCGATTCATTTTTATCGCTGTTACCTTTAAAGAAAGATGATGTTGAGAACATATAATATTGTATTTGGTGGTTTCTGCATGCAATGTTATATAGCATAACTAAGGCGTGAAGTCCATTTTTAAAATATATTTGCACTTGTAAGATTTATAGATGAACAGAACATTTTTTGCCCTTGCGGCCATCCTTTTGCTAACTACACAGGTATTTGCACAAAAAACATTTAACCCAACACCTAAAAACGGTATAGTAAGTAATCCCACTATTCAGGCTACAGATACCCTGTTTGGCGATTTTTTTAGCGGGACACCCGCTATCTATCAGTCTCAATCTATTATGCCGGGGTATGCTTCGGGCAATAATACCTTTGGCGATTTAGCTAAGGTTCAGGTTTTTAGCCTTGATACTATATCGGCTGTTGAAGGTGCTATTATTTGGATGGGCTATAAAAATCATACCTCAGGCAATCCTAACTCTAATGTCAATATTAATCTGTACGACTTAAAAAGTACAGCTACCGGCCAGGGAGCTACCGCTCTTAAACTATCGCCCGACAGTATAATAAGAACTAAAAGCGTCTTACTGTCCGATATTGATACATCTTCGGTATACGAGAACGGCGCCAATGTGGTAATTTTTGATACTCCTGCCTACTTCGACACCCTATTTGCCATAGGTTTTGACTTTTCAGGCCTTAACCAGGGCGATACAATTGCATGCTATACAACTACCAATGGCGATGCAGACAGCACTGAAAGTGCCTGGGAACAAGTTGCAGATAGTTCTTGGTCTACCATGCTTAGAAACTGGGGCTTAGATATTGATTTTGCTATTTTTCCTATTATAGATGGCACGTTAACTTCTATTAATACTAAACCTGTTTATAATACTATCATATACCCAAACCCGGCTATAGACGTAGTAACTATTGCTGTTACGGGTAACAAACCCTTAAATATTGGCATTATTGATAGTAATGGCAAGGCAATAGCTTCATATAATAATGTATCTAGCCATATTTCAGTAAACGGAATGGCAAAAGGTATCTATTATATAGTGGTAGATAGCGGCCAAAGGCGCGGCTATGCTCAAAAATTTATTATTCAGTAGCCTGAAACCCCTGTTTTTATTCTTAGTTGAAAATTATTTCAACTTTTCTTTCTTGTAAATATTATGTTTCCTACATTTGCATTAAGTCTAACCTTTAAACGAAAAAAAATAAAAAGATGAGAAAGATTTATCTTACTCTTGCAGCCGCCGCCATTTCTTTGGGCGCTATGGCTCAGATGCCCCGATTAGCTACGCCTAATCACCGTGTTGACATTTCTAACGTAAAAAATGTATCTAGCACAGTTACCGGTCCGGTAAAGAGCACTAACGCTATGGTTAACTTTTGGCTTGACTACAGCTCAGCCAACTTTGACGATTTGTTCTATGTTTGGACTTTTAACTCAGGTTATGTAGCTGCCGACACAACAGGTGGTGAAATTAACCCTATTAACATTGCTGCTGTTGGTATTACTGGTCCTTTAGCCGGTTACACCGACCCTGCAGATATTGCAAACTCTATTAACGAGTGGTCTTACTTTAACGGTCCTATCACTATCGACTCTATTTTTGGTGTTGTTACACACGAGAACAACAGCGGTGAGTACGACAAAATCATTATGGAGATTGTTACTTTAAATGGTACCGGTACACCTACTTCTACTGTTTTATGGTCAGCTACTGACTCATCAAACACTACTCTTTCTCCTGGTGGTAACTGGGTTGGAACTGATGCTTCTGTATTATTAAGCTACGCTCCTAACTTCACTACTACTCAAGGACAGGCAATTGGTTTAAACTTACGTTATGTAGGTAACAAAGCAGATACTTTCTCTGTAATTGCTGGCTCTATTGATGATGGTGCAGGTGGAACAACTCAACAAAGCCAATACCAAAACTCTTGGACCCGTATCCCTCCATTTATTCCTAGCATAACTAAAAATGCTAACATTGGTTACGGCAGCCCTGTAGGTTCTTCAGGTTGGTTCGAGGCTCAAAACTGGGCTTTCTGGGCTTACGTTTCTTACGATGCTACTTCAGTTTCTGAAAACGCTTTCATTAAAGGTGTTAAAATCAGCCAAAACTTCCCTAACCCTGCTAACAAGGTTACTAACTTCTCTTACGAATTACAAAAATCTACCAACGTATCATTTGAAATTTATGATATGAACGGTCGTCTTGTTAAAGAAGTTAACGAAGGTCGCGTTGAGCCAGGTAAACACAAATACACTATCGATGTTGACCAATTCAACAGCGGTGTTTACTTCTTCACTATCAAAACTAACGAAACCAGCATTACTAAACGCATGGTTATCACCAAGTAATTTGGTATAAAGTATTACAAAAAAGCCCCGACGTTAACCGTCGGGGCTTTTTTATTGGGCTAAATCCGGCAAACTAAAATAGCTTGGCAACCAACTCGGCCCACATGCCATACATCTTACCCGATGGGTGTAATCCATCTAAAGCTACTAATTCATTATCTGCCGGTGCTAACCTGGATATAGGAGTGATATCAATATAATTAACACCTGCAGCCAGGCTTAATCGTTTATTAACCGCATTGAAAATATCTATCTGGTTGGCTATATCCGCCCTGTCTTTTCCATCAGCAAAGGGCATAGCGCCCCAATCGGGTATAGATAGTACAAATACATTTGTCACATTGTTTGACGAGAAACCTATTGCCATATTCAATAGCTCTTTAA